>JAGCTA010000220.1 GCA_017963875.1 Victivallales bacterium
CCCACATGATTTCGTTGATACGTTGGGCCAATGCTTTCGCCTCGGAGCGGTGGCGTGTCGCCTCCTCGTTCTTGCCAAGTATTTCTGCGGCCTGTGCAAGTATTTCCAGTTCTCGCACGCGATAACTGTTGAGATCGACTGGTTGAATTGGGCGTTCAAACTTTTTCAGGTCCTTGTTGAAGCCGCCCCACGCGTAGCGGACGGAATAGTCCCATCCGACGAGAAGGCTGTCGGTCTGGATAATCATGCCGTCCTTTACGAACTTGTCATACTTCTTGCAGTTTTTGAGCACTTCATCATAGAGTCGGCTCAGATAGTTAAGATCGCCGTTGCGCAGGAAGAACTCCCAGCCCGCCATGGTGGTCAGACCGAAATTGAGTGGGGAAACGGGCCTCAAAAAGTGAAAAACCATGTGATCGACCATCGACAGCATGGGCTTTCCTTCGAGCCATCGTGCGCCCGTGATGATGTGTGCGGTGTCTTCGTCCCATCCGAGCCACAGCCAGTCACCCTCCTTTGATGGGCAGATGTAGTCAGGCGATCCGTCGGGCTTGAGGAAGCAGTCCGCCTTGAACGCATAGTAACTCCACGCATAGAATTGCGCCAGTTGGAGGTCGCTACTTGCAAAATAGGGCACGGCGTTCTGGAAATAGTCCGCCCACACCTGATGGCTTGCCGTAAAGAAAGCATCAGGAGCCGCTGTCAATGCGGCGAGTCTCGATGTTTCTGATGAGCCAGGCGCATTGGTGACCGATGTTACAAGAAAGCAGTCAAAAGTATCGTCCACGCCGTCCAGCGGAATTTCAAAGACGGCGTGCGTTTCGGTGTCAATCATCTCCTTGCTGGCGTATGCGGCGCGCATTGGTGGCACCTTGACATCCTGGAAGACCGCTTGGGTGATTTCAGGGCTGTTCATTGCAAAATATTGCGTGTAGCCTTTCAGACAGTCACGGTCCATGTCAAACCTGATCGTGCTGTCCTCAATGCGTCCGACGCCCTGGCACATGCTTTTCAACGTAATTGTCCAGTAGCCTTTTTTTCCCTTCAGGCCACTCGCGTGGATGAGAAGCCCGACCCTGTCGTCAAGAATCGCGATTTTTTCGCGCACGGTGATGCCTTCGGCAGTGAACTTGGCAATTATATGGTCGCAATCCCAGAAACTCTCCTCCTCGACAGGGGAGAAAGCCACGGGCTTACCGTCCAGCGAAAGGGTCAGCACGGCGGTTTTCTCGTATGGCTGGCGGACGAACGTCTTGCAGTTGCGCGGCGGCTTGTACCAACTGCTTACGCCGATGGAATCTGGCTCAGTGAGGCGGTGGCAGTTCATCACGTTGTCAAAGAGAAAACTGGCATCCGTGCGTTTCAACACCTTAAAATAGTCTGTTGGCTCGAAGGCAAGCACTGTGGCTTCGCACAACAGCAGTGCCGTCATCAGAAAAGATTTCCGTGCAAAGGAGAAAACAGAACACCGAACCTGTTGTCTTGAGAGATTGTGGATGAAAGTTTTCATGGGCGACCTGGAATGTTGATGGTTAGTTATAAATTTGTCTAAAAGTTTCAGTTGTCAATGAATACATCGGCAAAGATAGGCGAATGGTCCGTCGCGTCCAAGGCGTCTTGATCAAGGATAACGACTTCTTGCAGAATGCGCACGGACGGCCTGTAAACGACGAGATGGTCTATGGAATAGTCTTTCACATTGTTCTGGGGGCGCGGGCATCCATGGTATTTGTCGTCATCGCCGCGCACGGGATCGCCGTGATGCGAACATTCAGGCGAGGCGATTTCAGCAAACTCCTGAGCACTCTCAAAACCGTATTTTTGCATGACCTTGAATGGGTCGGACGAGACCTCGCAATTGAAGTCACCGCCGCCAATGACGGCGCAGTCATATTTTCTCTGCAATTCTGTCAACTTCTCCATGAGTTTTTCTGCGTTCACCGTGCGGATGTAGTCGCCTTCCTCTGTGGATTTCCAGAAGAAATGGGTGGAATATCCGATGAAGCGCTTCCCAGTCTCGCGATCCCTGAAGAGTCCCCAGGTGAAGCCCTTGGTACGGTCGAGTTTTGGATGGTACTGCTGCCAGCCGCCTTCCAGTAGGTCAAGTCGTGCGGGGCGGTACATCAGCGGAATGTAGTTCACATGTGAAGGGCCGTCGCCCTCCACGACGGTGTATTCTTCCTTCAGTCGTGTGAACAGTCGCGACGCCCACCAGTTTGGCGTGACTTCCTGCATTCCAAGGGTATCAGGCAGATAGCGAAGAAAAACGTCCGCCAGTGCATCCTCACGTTCATGTGGAGGATTTCCAAAATAGTCGCCCCAGATGTTGCTCGACATGATGCGCAGTTCCGCGCCGTTTTTTCTCTCCGCAGCGATATCCATTTCCAACTCCTTGAAAACAAATGGAAAAAAAGACTTGTGTTTTTTCATGTTTTTTATGCCATTCATGGATTATGTTCTTAATATAACGTCAGCATGAAGCGACACAAGCCACCTTGCGTTTTAAAAAGTCTCTCAGATACTGAACTGGAAAAGCCAGGAAACGATAGTATTGTAATGTTGAGTTCAAGGGCTATGTCGCTGAAACAAAAGGGGAGCGATTCCTTGATTTCGAGTCTTTCTTGTTTTTTATTCGGACAGTAGTGAGGCATAGGAATGAAAGTTGATATAGATACCCATCTGCATACGCCGCTTTCGAAGTGCTGCTTTGATCAGCAGGAGACAATTGAGAATGTTGCCTCCATGCTGGCGGGAAGAGGTTATCGCCTGATTGCCGTGACCGACCATGTCTGGGGGCATCCTACGGTTGCACCGAATGCCTGGTATGCCCGTCATCCAGAGCAGGGCACTCTGGAGCAGGCGGACTATATCCACAAGCATGCCTCGGAATTCCCACTGACCGTGCTGGCCAGTTGCGAGGCGGATATGAAGGCCCCTGGCATCTACGGGATAACTGATGCCATGCGTGAGAAACTGGATGTTATCATGCTCTCTACGGATCATTTCCAACTACGGGATTTTGTTGAGCAGCCATCGGAAGTCACGCCTGAGAATCTCGCCAAACTGATGATGAAGTTTTTCATGGCGGCTGTCAGGGAAAGCGGTGCGCAGATTTTTTCGCATCCGCTCTTCACGTCCAGTTATGGCGAATATTACGACCGAACGATGGATTGCATCAGCGATGCCGAACTTCAGGATGCGCTGGGTGAGGCGGCAGCAAAGGGAATTGCGTTGGAAATCAATGCCATGCTGATGTATGGTTGTGTGACGAAAGGCACCTACAAATGGGAAACGCTGCTGCGGGTCTTTTCACTTGCGAAGCAGGTTGGCTGCAAATTCACCTTCGGAAGCGATGCTCATAAAATGGAAGAGTTCAATTATGATTATCTTAGCGCCAAAATGGCGGATGAGGCTGGGATAACAGAACAGGATATTTACGATTTTTCAAAGTGGGAACGGAAATAAACAGAACCATCAGCAAAACAAGGCAACAAAATGACATATCCATCTGACAAAGCCTCTCCGCTTTTCAAAATCCCAAATCTTAAAATTAGTGATTTTGACACGGAATGGAAGGTCCCCGCTTTCGTGTTTGATGAATCCTGCCTCATAATCGGCGGGGATACCTGGCAAGGGCCTGATGACCTGTCTGGACGGATTCAGGTCGCATGGTGTGAAAAGGGAGTGGTTGTCAGAGCACGCGTGCGCGATGACGATGTTGTCAACGACCGTCCGCATGGCGCGCTTTTCACTCGTGATGCCGTCGAGATTTTTCTTGCGCCCGAGGACGGTTCGTCTTTTTCATGCGGTCCGACACTTCAACTGGTACTTGCGGCTCCGCAGCCCGACGGTATGATACGGTATGATGCCTACTGCAATTCCAAAGCAGACACTGAAAATCACTTTGCTGCGTTTGGTCGTCTTGTGGATGGGGGATATGAGATTCAGTCGTTGATTGATTGGGAACTGCTGGGATACGACATCGTGTCTGCGAAGACCCATGGATTGCGCATGGCGTTTCACATAGATGACTGGGATTCAAAGGACGCTCCAAGTGCCGTCAGTTCGCCTCGCACGATGGCGCTCAACGGCCTCAGGTCCTTCGGTAAGCCATGGATTTGGTGTCCGTTCAAACTGGAGGATTCAATCAGTGGCGAGAAAGACTACAACATGTCGTATTATTTTCGCAGGCTTCAAATGCCTCGGCTGATTTATGACGGCGTTCTGAAAATGTCCACTCCTGTCGCCGCGCAATTCGACATCTATGATTCAGAGAGTGGCAGAGAACTGGCATCGTTCAGCGGTACAAAGGAAATTGAGTTCGTATGCCCTTCGTCCACGATTGCGCCCAAGGCGATAGTCCGAATGCCTAACGAGTGGGGAATCAAAGCCTACATTGACTTTGGATTCTTCAACATATCAACTCTCGCCAACGAACTTGAACCCATGGTAAAGGACTCGGCTCATCCTGACCGCCAGGTCCAGGCGCTGGGGGTGTTTTCCTGCCTGGAGTTCGCAAAATGCCAATTAGACGTGACATCGCCGCAATCGCGCTTCCGTCAAGAACTTGAATGGCGTCTGAAGAGGCTTGCAGGTGAGGATGTCTCCAACGCGCCTGGGCTTTTGCATCTTCTGAATCTCATGGGTGAAAGTGACGGGCAGTTTGTCGTGGAGTTTGCGCGCAACAGCGCCACGCACGCAACTCTAACTGCCTTGTGGGGAACTGTTCCTCTGTTCTACGCGTCCATAGACGAGTTCCCGACGGATGGAGATGCTGCAATGCGCGTGTCAAGGCTGCTTGCCTTCAAGACGCGGATAAAAGAGCAAAAACTTCGTGGCTTCGACGAAGCATGGCTGGCAAGAGGCCATCGATTTGGCGGTGGATGCTCGTGGGACCTTGACATAGAGCATCTTGTCTCGGTATCATCCCCGCGTGACCCACAGAAAAGAATTCGCTTCCTGCCAGAGGACGCGCTTGCCTTGTCACCAGTCGGCTATGTACGCTATGACGACGCTCCACAGTCCATGATAGACCTAATGGAACGCGCTGGCTTGAAGGAACTTGATCAGGATGAGGCCAAGAAGGCAATCGGCCATGTTGTGTATGTCGGAAGTGGCGATCTGGCATCGACTGGCAGTAAGTACAGTTATTTCCATTCGCTTAACGGAGTAGAGACAGAGACGCTGTTTGTGCGCAAAGGGAGCATGGTGATAACCACGTCTGGAAACATTTTGGAGAATGGGCTGGAACTTCTTGAGGCAATTGAAGCGGGCAGGCCTATCACGAGGCAGAAGATCATTCGCTGGCGCGGACGGCTTCTTGAAAACCTTGGTGGCGACGTGCCAGAGGCTCGTGAAGATGGACGCAGACTCCATAGTGGCGATGTGCACACGCACACGAATTATTCCGATGGCAGCGGGACGCCCGCAGGCCTTCTCTACGAGGCGGCATTAAGCGGCATGGACTTCCTTGTCATAACGGACCACGGAACCACGAATGGGGCTGAACGGCTCGTCGCTGCACAGGCGAAGGCAAACAACCGCTTTCCAATCATCGTGGGCGAAGAGATAACCTTGAGCAAGGCATACCATTTGAATTTCATGCCACTGACATCGTGCATATCGCAGGAACATCCATATGTAGAACTTGTCAAGGAGGCAAAAAGGCAGGGGGCCGTCGGGCTTCTGAATCACCCGATGACCTATGGCAACAACTTGCGGAAATTCTGGTATTCAGATTTCAGGGGAACTGGGCTGGACGCCGTGGAACGCCGTATCGAATATGTCGAAAAGTGGAAGGCCAACGGAAACGCTCCTGTCGTGCTTGGCAGCACAGACACGCACAACGGCATTTTCGGTCACATGGAGCGTAGCGTTATTCTTGCCGACCAACCGACTCCCTCAGCATTTGCAGATGCCGTCAGGGGACACAATGCTGGGATGCTTGCTCCAGATTTGGCACAATATGTCATTGCGGACAAACGCGTCACAGACGCTGTGCGGGCTGCTCTTGGGGACGTGGAACTCCCTGCCATTCACTCAAGGCGAGTCGCAGATGCCTTCTCTGATACAGACATGAGTGAATTCCTTAAGGCCGCTCCAGACGGGGCAGGTGCCGCACCGCACTACGGAAATGGCGACCCCAATGAAATCATTGAGCCACTTTAGACGGCTAATTTTATAGGATATCAGATTAGACAAATACCACGGAATACCCATGCGAAGTAAAAATCTGAAGGCTATTCTTTTTACTATTTTCCTTCTTCAGGTCTGTTGTCTATTATCTCAGGGGATTGAGAGTTTTCATCATATTGAAATCAAGGACAAAGGGCTTGTCCCTGAAAAAGCACCAGAACAAGTATTCCTGTTAGATTTTGCCAATGCTGACTCCAAATGGGCGGATATTGAAAACCACGAGAACAAAATCGTTATGGGATTGGGAGAGAAACTCGGTCAACGCGGCTTCTTTCTCATGGGACCAGATACCCCGAAAGAAGGTCTGAAGAAGTCGTCGGACACAGCATGGCAATTGCGGTCGGTACAGTTTTCAGTTCAAGGTATGACGAAATTGTCTGGAGTCATTGATTTCTACTCCAACTGTGCTTTCACTGGGTATTTCGCCCCTTACAGAGAAAACTATGTCAATTCCATCTACTGGTTTGCTGACAACGGATCTTCTTTGGGCCGCACGGCCTTCCCCGTATCCATCAAGGAAATAGGACATAATCCAGTCGCCTTCCGCGTTGTCGTGCCAGAGCGGGCCGCAAGGGCGAGCATTGCCCTTGGCGCGGACAGCCCGAATCTCAAGGCGGGAGACATCCTTCTTATTTCTCGTGTCACAGTAGGCGGTATGCCAGTCCACGGCGGTACCTATTGCACGGACGGCGAGGTGACCATGCCGCCCATACGCTATGCCCCTGGCAAGCCAATCTGCACTTTCATTGCTGACATGCCCGAAGGGACTGCCGTCATTGCAGAAACGGCTTTTTCTCCTGACAAAGGCGGAGCGCCAGCGGAGTTCTCCCCATTCGGCTCCAATGACCAGCCTGTTCCCAAAGGAACCGCATGGGTTAAATGCCGTTTAAAATTCCAAACCAACGGAATTTCCTGCCCCATGCTTCGTTCTGTGACCATCTGCGGCAGGACAATCGCCTGCTGGGCATCGCTGACCGCTGAGAAAAATGTTGTCATTCGTCGAAAAGAGGACATTGCGAAGACCCAAGGACAGAAGATTTCAGCAGTGAGGCTACCCGTTATCCGAAGAACCTCTCAATCCCCGTCTCCCGACCCAACCCAGGCATTTATATTCTCTGTCACGCATGACATGCCCATCAATTGGCGTACATTGAAAGTCATCATTGACGGTCAGGATATCACGACCAAACTGACGAGGGCTGAACTAGGTTTCCCTCCGCCAACACTGGAGTCTGTTTCCTTCACTTATGCACCCGCCGAACCCTTTGCCATGCGGACTGTCCACAAGGCTGTCGTAACTATCTGCGACATCTACGGCACCGTTGCCAATACCAACCTGTATTTCTTTTTTGACGCTCCCTTGGAAAAGAATGTCGTTACCTTGCGGGACGATGGGGGACTGTTGGTGGACGGGAAGCCATTCTTTCCTATTTGCGCCTCATACGTCATTCCTCTTCCTGAAAACGGCAACAGCCTGGACAATGCCTATTCCTGGCTGAGGGAGACGGGGTTCAACACCATCATCGCCAATCCCGCATTCGTCATGAAGCAGGGTGGACGCGATAATTTCAAAGAAAATTTCAAGGCCTATATGGACAAGGCGGCTGAATATGGTCTTAAGACTTATTTCCCGCCTGGAAATACTGGCGGGGGCAACTGCAAGGATACGGATGCAATTCTGAGTACTATCGTCAGATACTATCGCCATCCTGCCGTTTTGACCTGGTATATCGGCGATGACACTCTGACCCACAATACTCCTGAAGAGATGAAAATGAAAATAGAGGCAATCAAGGCAGTCGATCCTTACCATCCGACCTGCCAGGCGGACGCCGTTTTCTCATTTTATCCTTCGATTTTCGCTCCTGTTGCCACTGAGGACGATGCATCACGCTATCGTCCCGTAGTCAACTTCACTGATATCTTCCGTGCCGAACTCTATCCAGTCCGTAACTACTCCGAGCAGAATTCGAGGGACTGCGTGCCCAGCGTCATTGCAGACATGAGGACTATTTTACGGGACATTCGCGACAAGGCGACCACACCCAAGAACATCTGGGGCATCGTCCAATATTTCGAGGGATGGTGCAGAGCAAATGAAGAACCCGAATGGAAACGCTTTCCCACCTGGCAAGAACTTCGTGCGATGACTTGGGCCACTCTTATCCATAACGCGCGGGCAATTAACTGGTACACCTATCACTATAACAAGGACAAGTTCGCCCATGGTTTCATGTACAAGGCGGAAACTCGCCGCAATATACAGAGGATTCTCCAGGAGATTGTACCGCTCGTCGATGTTCTTGTTGAGCGTGCCGATGGCCCCACCCCAACCGTCACCATACTTGAAGGTCCAGCAACAGACGTGCTTAAGAACGACTCCATCAGCGTCATGGTGCGCAGGCATGATGGCTTCACCTACCTGTTTGCAGTCAATTCGGCATACAAGCCAGTCAGGGCAAGAATCTCTGCCCCTGGTCTTTCCAGCGGCACAGTCCTCTACGAAGACAACCGTTCCATCACTGTGGTGGATGGCTTTGTTACGGACGTTTTCCAGCCTAATGAAGTTCACATCTACAAACTGAATTGATCAATCTTTGCAATTTCCATTTGTACAATCCCCATGCTCACGGCAAGTTAAGCGTAATGTATTGTATTGTAATTGAAGGAATGTTATATTAACTTAAGTTTCAAGTATTTTTATATTCAAAAGTATCGTCCTGTTTGGTTGAAAGTGCTCCTGAGCATTTTCAACAAGCCATTGAACAAATCATGAAAATTACACTGGATGGTCATTGGAAAGTCATTGGGTTTTCACCAGACGGCAAGACACTGGAGTTGGATGGCCTTGTTCCTGGTTGCGTGCACACTGACCTGCTCAAAGCAGGTATCCTGCCAGACCTTTTCTGGCGAGACAATGCGGTACAGGCACGCTGGGTTGAAACGTGGAACTGGGCATACGAAAGGGAGTTCGATGTTCCTGCTGCCGCACCAGATGCGACACTAGATTTTGAGGGCTTGGACACATATTGCACTGTATGCCTGAATGATCAGGTCGTTGGGAGGGCGGACAATATGTTCTTGTCACACTCCTTCCCTGCACGAGGTTTGAAGAAGGGCGTGAACACAATCCGCCTGATTTTCCAATCTCCCATTACCCAGACCAACGGATTGCCGAAGAGGGGGGCAGCCTTCACTGCGGAACGCCTCTATACCCGACGTCTTCAATGTACATACTCATGGGACTGGGTGGACCGATTTGTGACGATGGGGTGTTTTCGCAGTGCCTGCCTGCATATCCCTGAAAGTCGTGAAATCGCCGACCTGCGTATGGAAACACGTGCCGTGGACAGTCTTGGAGCACAACTATACTGCTGTGTCTCCTTCTCTGGCGAGGCAACCGATGTGTTTTGCCGCCTGACACTTGACGCCCCAGATGGCATGCAGGTGCTCTCCAAACGGCGTCGTGTCGTAGAGGCGACGATGACTGAGTGGCTCGATGTGGAGAATCCCCGTCTATGGTGGCCCAACGGCTATGGCGAGCAACCGTTGTACCGTTTGACAGCCCAACTTGAAACCGAGGCTGGCGAGCCTCTTGATAGTCGCTCAATGGCAGTGGGCATCCGCACTCTGCGCATTGTGCAGCACAGAGACAAGCCAGGCAGCGTGTCGTTTGCCCGTTGTCAGCAAATCAAGAATGGTCCGCATGTTTCTGGAAAAAGAGCGTTCTGGGACCGCAATCGTGAGGACGAGTTCTCTTCATTTACCCTCTTGGTCAACAACGTACCAATCTTTTGCAAGGGCGCGAATTGGGTCCCTTGCGAACCATTTCCATCTCATGAGAGCCAAGAGAAGATCGGTCGGCTGCTGGAAATGACCAGGCAGGCCAATGCCAATATGGTTCGTGTCTGGGGCGGCGGACTTTTCGAACAGGATTTCTTCTACGACGAATGTGACCGACTTGGCCTGCTGGTCACGCAGGATTTCCTGATGGCTTGCGGTAGTTATCCAGAAGATGACCCAGATTTTCTGAGTCAATTGCGTCTGGAGGCAGAGCACGCATGCCGTCGTCTTCGCAACCATCCCTGTCTTGCCTGGTGGTCAGGGGATAACGAAAACGGCATGGGGGCGGACGAGGATATGGTTGACTATGGTGGCCGTCGTGCCGCCATGCGCACCATTGGTCCCGTCATTGAAAGGCTTGATCCCAATCGACCGTTCCTGCCATCCAGCCCATACAAGGGGCGTCCGTTTGGCTCCATCACCTGCGGCACCACCCACAATACGAACTACCTTGGCGAGTGGTTCTCCTATATCCGCCAGCATGAAATGATGGATTATCGCGTTTACTTTGAAAACTACCTTTCGCGCTTTTGCGCGGAGGAACCGTGCATGGGATTTGACCGTCCCTCGTCATTGCGCCGTTTTATGACCGAAGAGGATATTTACGGTGAAAACGACTCCATGCTACGGTTTCATACCAAGAACAACCCTTCAGAGGTATTCCGTGAGTTCCAGATATACGACTACCTCTGCGCCATCACTGACAAGTTGTTTGGACCTGGAGCGTGCCCCGAAGACAGAATTCTGAAGCGCCAGTACGTCCAGTACGAATGGATTCGCATTACCATGGAGCAGTATCGCCGCGAAAAGTGGTTTTCCTCAGGCTTGCTCTACTGGATGCTGAATGACATCTGGCCCGCCAACGGATGGGCTGTTGTGGATTACTATGTTCGCCCGAAGGCGGCATGGTATGCGTTGCGTCGTACCTGCGCCAGAGTCATTGCCACCATCGGCAAAGGGGAGGGCGAAACCGTCCGTCTTTCCGTATGCGTGGATGGCCGTGCGGCGGCGGCTGGCACGGCGCGGATTTTTCTTCAGCCATTCAATTCCCCCAATCCACTATGGGAGAAAACTGTGGACTACCGTGTGGAAGCCAATTCCAGCCAGGTCGTTTTGGAGGACACGCCTCCAGTCGCTGGACCTGATGTTCTCCTAATGGCTGAAATCAAGGGAGATGACTACTATGACCGTACATGGCTTTTCGAGCACCGTCCACAGGACTGTCATTTCCCAGACACTTCGCCGCAGGTCATCGCCACGGAGGAGTCAGCAATTACCTTGCAGGCCAGCCAGTATGTCCATGCCGTTGAATTGGATGGCGATTGCCTTTTTGAAGACAATTTCTTCTCCATGCTGCCTGGCGAAAAGCGTACCATCCACTATCAGCGAGAAGGAGACGGAACCATCTGGGTGCGCGCACTAAACTCATCTCAACCATCGACAATAATCTCTTGAGGAAGAAATTTCACCATGGCCTTTCTAACTTGTCATTTCCATTCAGATGTATTAGCCAAAGCCTGTGATATGAACGTAATCATCCCGCAGAAGCCACGCAAGGCGGGATGCCC
>JAGCTA010000221.1 GCA_017963875.1 Victivallales bacterium
CTGGCAGTGCCTGGCAGGAGACGATCAGTTTTCCTTTCAGCGATTAAATCAGTGGGTGCAGTTTAGTTCCTTTGCATTTTTGAGTAGTCGTTCATCAACTTGAAGAGCATGTCGTCTTGCACGGGCAGTTTTTCAATCTGCATCATGCGGATGACGACCGCGAGAATCACCGCGAAATCTGCGGGAGCGAAAATCCAATGGGCCTTGGGGCGAAGGCGGGCGAGGTGTTTTTCACAAGCGGATGTAAAAGATTCTCCGAGGCGGAAGAGCCCGCCGCAGCCGAAGACGCCTGACGGCACATCTGGTGCCGTTATTGCGGCGGCTAGGAGTGCATTGTCTTCTGCTGCGTGGTCAAGAATTGCATTTGCGACGGTATCTCCTTCCGATGCAAGTCGTTCTATTTTTGGTGCAAGCGCCGCAAGGTCCGCTCTTGTCATCGCGTTCGCCCGCCGTTTGAACTCCATGCGGCCTGCGAATGATGTGATGTCCAGACCGTCCGAAAGGTGCGTGAAGAGTTCGGGGAGACGGCCTGCATCGGCCATGCCATCCACGGCGCGGAGCATGGTTTTGAGTGCGACGAAACCGACTCCGCCGCCCGCTCCGTCGTCGCCGTAGACTGGCCCCCAGCCGCCTGCGTATTTCATGCGGCCGTTGACAATGCCCATCGCAGTGCTGCCTGTTCCGCAAAGCACTGCGGCGGAACAGCCGAAACACTTCGCTGCCGTCAGTATCATTTCGCCGTTCGCCTCGCGTTCGACGCGGACTTCGGATGCCGGGAAACGCAGTTTTAGAAGGGATTGAACTTCCTCTGTATTTGGTCCGCCGAGCGACATGCAGAGGCTTTTAACAGTGAATTGAGAGAGCACCGCTGTGTCTCTGGAGAAGTCGTCGGCAGAAAGCATTCCGCTCTGAAGTCGCGCGATGCCAGGAGTTTGTGTTCGGAATAAAAGTGTTCCTGCTTCGTCGAAAACGAGCCAGTCGGTCTTGGTTCCACCTGAATCGGCGGCGAGATAGAGGTCATTCATGGGTGTCGTATGCCTTGACGATAAATGATTGCGACTTTTCACGGTCGGTGCTTGCGTAGTGCAGTGCAATGAGAGCGCTGACCGCGAACTGCGCCGCCTGCGCGGAAATGCTTCCAATACGATAGGGATGCTCATGTCCCGCCGTCAGCAGGACCAGTTTTGCCATTGAGGCTAGGGGACTTTCCAACGCGGATGTCACTGCGCAGACCATGACGCCGTGTTGGACGGCCGTCTGCGCGAGGCCGACGATGGATTCCGTCTGGCCAGAGTCGGAGAACAATATCAATACATCATTGGAATTCAAATAGTTGATGAGGGTTTTGCAGACTTCCTGGTCTTCAAAGAAAACGACATTCAGGTCAAGGCGGCTCAGTTTGAGTTGAAGGTCTGCTGCCGCAAGCCGTGAAGAGCCAGTGCCTGCGATCATCACTTTGCGTGCATGGAAAAGGGCGGACGACAGTGAGTCAAGCGTCTTTTCCTCCAAGCCATTCAACGTCTTGCGGACAGCATCGTTATGAAGGGATGAAATCTGATTGCAGAGCGTCTTGAAACTTTCTGTCGATGATGCGGGAAAATCCTGCCAGACTGCACCAGTCTGAGTCGCGACGGCCAGTTTCAACTCCGCATAGCCCGCATAGCCAAGTTGTTGTGAAAATCGGATGATCGCAGTCTGTTCGCAACCGCACGCTTCTGCAAGTTCGCTGATGCTTTTCTCAATCGCCTCAAGCGGCGACTTTAGAAGCATATCCGCAATGATGCGTTTTTTCTTCCCGAGTTTTGCGTAATGCGAACGGATCGCTTCGCGATAATCAAGTTGTATCGACATTGTTGAAGAATATCTGGATACATGAAAAACGGTTTGTCTAAGATGTCTAAAAGCATTTATGATGTTTATTTCACTTAAAATAGCGGTGCGGAATGGAAAATCAAGCAATAATGATGCTTTTTTGCTCTTTATCAGTGTGTTTCAGCGGTCAGATTCTGACGAATGGATTCATCTTCCATGATATCCCAGATTTCATCCAAATCCGTCATTTCCAGAATTCCAGGGACGCATAATGACTGTGGAAAATCGTCAAGTGGAGACAAGGCGCAATCTTTGTAAGTCATTGGGCGGTTAGGCAAATCCAGTCGAACAGGTTCATCACAGAGGAAGGCGGCGAGAAGCGCCACGGTTACTCCCTGGCCAGCTGCAGTCAAGGTCACATTTGGATTGCCGTTTGCATGGAGAAGTTTGATGGCGGAAATGATGTCGCGTAGCCGCCCTCCAAGGTATGACTCTCCAAGCAGTTGGCTATACGCGGCATAGCAGTAGTCGAAATTCAGGTAACTGATATACGATGGATTGTTTTGGTCGCATCCATTTGGCAATGATTCGCCAATTCCTCTGTAGTCCAGCCCGAAGACCATGCGGTTTTGAGGCAAAGGCCGGTGCCGAAGTTCCTCGTATGCATTCTGGTGCGGAATATACAGTTCGGTTCTTAATGACGCTGGAATGTGGTCGTAGGAACCGTTGGCGCAAATCATGGTGGCGATGATGCCAGGCTCGGATTCAATGCCGTAGCGTGCATACGCACGTTGGTTCTTATGGTCGGAATTACTGCGAAGTTGTCTGTAATACGGCACATCGACTTGTCCAAGGCAAGTTCTATCAGCCAACCATTTTCTAAGTTCGGCAGGAGTTCGTTTTATGCGTCTCGCACAACATTTCTCGACGTGTTCCTTAATCAGATAATTCATTGTGCGCGTTCCAGGCAGTTCAGTAGTTCGGCCATTAGGCGTACAGAAAAGAGCGGATGGGTTATGGATGCAGATATCCTTTGGCTCTTCTGCATCGCCTGGCATTCCAAGCCGTCTGTTCATGAAATCATACGCCTTGACTCGTAGTTCAATAGAATATGAGTGTTTTGTCGGACCTTCTGCGTATTCGACATTTTCAGGATATCCCAACAACGAGTAAATATGCTTGACTTCCTCGAAGACCTCGCGCGTGCCGCGTATATCAAAGATGTCATCCAACTGTCCCATGATCAACATCGGTCTTGGCGCGGCGGCCAATAGAAGGTCGGCCATGTCGCCGCCGAAGCGAGCGGCTCCAGGCGGCATCTGCTCGCCGTCAACAGGCCGCTCATTTTCCATGTTGCGATACCATCGGGTTATGTAGCAGGCAGGTGCAATGCACGCAAGCCTATTGTCCACGGCATTCAAGACTGAAGTCATGGTGCCACCTCCAGACACTCCAGTGACACCAATTCTCTGGGAATCCACATACGGAAGAGACAGAAGCATATCGACGCTGCGGATTGCATCGTAGAGGCGAACCGTTCCAATGGTTGTACCTAAAAGCACAAGGCGACGGTTGAAAAGGCTGTGTTCTGCCGCACTATAAAAACCATCGACATCAGGAAATTGCTTGCGTTCGCCCTGGCCGATGGGATCTGGGGCCAACACGACAAAACCTTTTCTGCAAAGGCTAGCGCTGACGCACTGCATATAGTCGCTTCCCTTGCCTTCTGGGGAATGGCCTGACAGATGAAGAATGGCGGCAGTTTTGCCATTAATTGATTTCGGAACATAGAGCAAAGCAGAAATAGGGAAGTCTTTCATGCTGTCGTAGAGCATCTTGCGAATTTCGTATGCTCCGCAGTCGATAATGCCTGTGCAGCGGCTGTTAATCGGTGCGTGTTCTTTGGGGAGTTGCCAGCAATCTGCCAGCCGTGTCTTTATTTCATTGATAAACTTCCAGGCATCCTCGGCAGTCTTGAGTGACTCAATCCGTCTGCGCCTCACCTCAAAAGTGTCGCGTAATTTTTTGACATAGAATTCCTGAATCAAAGCACCAAAGTTTGACATGATAATAATCCGCAGCGTTAAAAAGAGAATCTCCCAAAAACAAATTCACTAACAAATCTACCATGAAAAACAAAGTATTCAATTCATTGATGTAGTCTTTTCAAAATAGGAAACTATAGTAAACGTTAGTGAAACTTGATTGACCTTGCATATCTTCCTCTGTTTTCCAATGTCGTCTTCTCGCAGAAAAATATACATTGACAGCATTCCGCTGGTTCTGACAGCGGTTCTGGTAACTATAACTGGAATCATCTACCACCAGGCGGTCTTTCGCATTCTGCCGCTTTACATTTCGATGGTTGTCTCGATTCTTCAATCAAAGGTCAACCGTTACGCCAGCCTTATCGGCGGAATCAATTCTATTCTGTATGCCTGTGTTGACTGGCACTACGGATTGTATGCGAGCAGTGCCTGCGACCTGTTTGTCTCCTGTCCTTTTCAGATTGCCACTTTCATTCTGTGGTCAAGACGCTCCTACAAGCATTCGACAATGCTTCGAAGCATGAATGGCCGTCAGCGAGTCATGGCAGGCATCGGCTGCATTGTCGTGTGGTTGGTGACGTTCATCACGCTGCGCTATATGAATTCCAATTATCAGATTATCGATTCTTCATTGACGCTTTTGAGCCTGTTGATATTCGTTCTAACACTTTTTGCATTTGTGGAATACACATGGCTGATGATTCCAAACTGCCTTTCTGTCATCCTGTTGAACATTATCGTGATGGCGGACAGCCCAGATAGGATCACTTACCTCGTTTTTTCAATTTATTCTTTCTACTGCAATGTCTTAGGACTTATTCAAGCCCGCCGAATCTATGCCGAGCAGCAGGCGAAGGCGGCAAAACAGCCTATGGTTTAGTATTATTTCCCAACGTTTATGGAAAACAACATGACAGACAAACTCTTTTCAGAACAGAATACGATTATGGACAGGGCCATCGTTCCAGAACCGATTTTTGACGAACGCCCTGAACTGATTGATCTATACTATGCCGCGTGGCAATCCGCATGGACGCATATTTTCACCTGCCCAGGCGCCCCTATGCAGACGTATATGAATGAAGGAATCCGCATCCATAAAATCTGGATATGGGACACATGCTTCATGGTTCATTTCTGCCGTTACGCTGCCAACGTCTTTCCTGGCATCCAGAGCCTAGACAATTTCTACAGAGTCATCCATGACGGTGAAAGCATCGTCCTTAAGGTCCATATTCCAGACAATCCGCCGTTGTTCGCTTGGACGGAATTCGAATACATGAAGCATACGGGCGACTTGGAGCGCGTCAGGCGCATCCTTCTGGAGCACCAGTATCTTCAGCGGCATTTTGATTTTCTCCAGAACATGAAGCCAAACCAAGTTTATTCCTATTCGGTCTCGCCGACGGCGGCGGAATTCTTTCCTGGAAAGGGCTTCCACTGGAATGGAGGCAAAAGCGGCATGGACAATACGCCACGAGGCCGTGGCGATTTCACTTCTGTCTATTGGCTAGACATATCTGCACAGCAGGGGCTTAGTGCTCTCTACATTTCGCGTCTGGCAAGCGTCCTTGGCGAAGACAAACTGGCTTCAAAATGGATGGATACGTATATGGAACTTAAGGACTTCGTCAATCGTCGCTTTTGGTCTGAACAGGACAGGATGTACTATGACAGAAAAATAGATGAAAGCGGTTTCTGCAAAGTCCTGACGCCTGCGTCCGCATGGCCCATGCTTGCCGAAATGTGTGATAAACAGCAGGCTGAAGCATTGGCTGAAGTCTATATGGATTCCAGCAAACTTGGCGGCGAGCGACCAGTGCCTTCCGTCAGCAGGTCAGACCCTGATTTTGATCCCAAAGGCGGCTATTGGCGTGGCGGCATTTGGATGCCGACACTGTACATGAGTACAAAAGCACTTGAGAAATACGGCTATACGGAACTTGCCGATTCCATTGCAGACAGAATGATTTCGCTTCAATACCGTACCTGGCGCGATGTCGAACCTCATACGATTTGGGAATGCTACTCTCCGACAGAGGATTTGCCGTCCACAAACAAGGAAGACGCGTGGTCACGCCCAGACTTCTGCGGCTGGTCAGCATTGGGGCCGATTTCGCTTTTCATTGAGAACATGCTCGGAATCCGAGATGTGAACACTCTTGACAACAGCGTAACGTGGACACCGCATTCAAAAGGACGCAGCGGTATCAAGAGGCTTGCCATGGGACAGAACCGCATTTCTCTTTGCGCAGACCCTAGCACCAAGACCGCGACAATCGAATGCACGCATCCCTTTACGCTTCGCCTCAATGGGAAAGTCATTGACTGCGCTTCGGGCAAGCAGAGCATTGAGTTGTAGAGCCTTTGTGAGGGACTATTCTTTGGTACAGGATGCTCTGATTTCCGTCATCAGCGTTTCAAACAACTCGGATTCTGGGACATCGCATATCTTTTGGCCATACTTGAATAGTATACCATGCCCGACGCCTCCTGCAATGCCGATGTCCGCTTCTCGTGCTTCGCCAGGGCCATTGACTTCACATCCCATGATTGCGACTTTTTTTATCGCAATATGATAGCCTTGTGTCTGAAGTTCTTCAATCGCCTTCTCGACGGCATTGACGAGAGGCAGCATATCCACGCGTGTTCGTCCGCAGGTCGGGCAGGAAATGATATCTGGTGGAAATGAACGTACCCCACAGGCAGACAAAATCTTTCGGGCTGCCCAAATTTCCTCGACTGGATCTGCTGTCAAACTGACGCGAATTGTCTCTCCAATGCCGTCCAGCAGCAATGCGCCGATGCCGATGGCTCCTTTCACAATGCCAGTTGACACAGGCCCCGCTTCCGTGATTCCAATATGAAGCGGAAGATCACTCTGCGAGGCAAAACGTCGGCACGCATCCACGCATGTTCGAACGTCCGATGATTTCAGACTGACCTTTAGATTGTGGCATCCCCCCGCTTCGAAAATCTCGACATACTGCAAGGCGCTGGAGACGAGCCCCTCGACGCCATGGCCGTATGCCTGAATCGCTTCCGCTGAAAGACTACCGCCATTGACTCCAATCCGCACGGCGCAATCCAGTTTTTCCGCCTGTGCTGCGACCTCGCGCATCGCTGAGATATTGCGCATGTTGCCTGGATTCACACGGATTCCCGCACAACCACATTTCATGGCCGCCATTGCCAGCCGATGGTCGAAATGAATGTCACCAATCACTGGCAAAGGACTTGCTGAGCAGACAGAGCGAATTGCGGGAAGGCATGCCATGTTAGGAACCGCGACTCGAACAATATCGCATCCTGCGGCAGCGAGCCGACGAATCTGCTTAAGCGTGCCTTCGGCATCTTCAGCAGGAAGATTGGTCATCGACTGAATGGCGACTGGCGCGCCGCCGCCGACAGGCACTTTTCCCACATGAATCTGCCGTGTCACTCTCATGCCATTACTTTTTGTTTTTTCCATAGCCAAACTTAGCAAGGAAAGGCTCGGACTTGGGATGAAGTTTTATGCAGCGTTTCGCATATTTCCGTGCCGCGTCCTGTTCATCATACCAGTCAGCCAGAAGCAAAAGCGCAACATAATGCTTGACAAGGGCTTGCATTTGGATATTATACTCTCTATCATGGGGATTCAGTCGCGAGTAACTGAAGTCGCAGTAGTAGTCAAGCATGTCCATGATTGTTCTGCGGGATAAATCGGAGAACTTAACCGTGTCAGGGACGTTCTTCTGGCTTTTGTCAAGGGAACGCACCATCATTCCCTTGTCATTGGCCATGGCAATGTACCCCTTGATTTTTCGATTGCCCTTTCTCAACCGCAGGATTGTATTGGGGCCGCGATCATATTTGAGTTTTCTTGCATAGAACATCACAATGGTAGGCAGGTTATTCAGATAATTCGCCTGTATTTCCACGCTTTCCTTGTATTCGGGAGGCAGTTTTTCGATAAAATTTCTCACACGACGGCTTCGCATTACCATTGGATTCTTTGGATGGGGCCGCTTTTTCCTCAGTTCATCGCTCAAAGGCTTTAGTTTCTTCTTGGCGACTTCCTCATGGGTGATTTCCTTAATCGGTTTCTCTGTTTCGACAACTTCAGGACCGTCTTCATCGTCATCTTCATCCGTGTCTTCTTCCTGTGAGGAAAAATATCCAGGTCCTTCCGTGCCTTGGAAATTTTCTTCTTCAGGTTCATCTTTCTTGTCAGTAGTTGCGATATTTGAACTAGTTCCGCCATCTGTCTGGACAATCGTGCCATTGGTTTCCTCAGGAGATTCCTCTTCCTTATCTCCGTATGTGAGCAGTAGGAAACTCAATATTCCGATCAATGTAAGAAGGGCCAGTACAAGGAGGATATTCAACAGCATGTTGCCGCCTGAAGCGGCTGGCGGCGGAGGCAAAGGCGTTGAAGCGCCTTGATTCCTGACGCTTGAATTCGCACCGACTCCAACCAGATGGACTCCGCCTTTGTTTTGTTCCTGTCCTCCAACGCCACGAATGCTCATCTTCTTTTTCTGACTGCCACTGTTTTCGCCAGTCGCGCTTTCTACGATTTTCAGAATTTCATCGTAGGACGATGGACGGTCGAGCGGGGAAACGGAAATCATCCTGCGAAGCAGTTTTCCAATTTCCTCAGGGACATTACTGCCAAGCACGCCGCCTTCTTCTGGAAGACGCCCCGCAAGACAATGCCACAAGACCTTTCCAAGCGAGTAAATGTCCCCTTGAAGACTGGCAGGCGCCCCGCCAATGCGTTCAGGACTTGTATAACTGTCAAAGGGGATATGTTCCGATAGTGCCATGCCTATACCGAATCCTGCGAGGCGGTTCGTATGGCTGTCCGATTTTCTAAAGCACGACAAATTGATCCGTCCATGCAGGATGGACAAATCCGATGTTTTCTGAAGAACTCTCAGCACGTTTATCAGCCATTCGCGCACATCTTTCCACTCCTGGGGCTCTGAATCGGCAACGGAAAAGCCTTCTGGAAGATATTGCTGGACGGAATAGACGCCGTCATCATATTTCCCGCATGAATAGACAATGCCCAGGGCGGGATCAGTAACTGCGGCGACGCGGCGGATGACTTCCAGATAATTATCCATTTCCACAGGCGTATATCCCCCTGCAGAGGTCACCATTTCAATGATAACCTCTCGATCCAGGGCGGCGTCCAATGCCCTATATTTCTCAATACCTGCCTGGTTGGCGAGACAATCCTCCAGAAGGTATTGCTGCCACCATTTCGGAACTTTGACCTGCATCCCGCATTGTGGACAGGCAAAAACTGAAAATGGCTCTAAATCCGTCACGTCCAAGTGGGATTGACATCCTGGACATGTTAACTTCATTCGTTCTTTTTTTGGTTCTTCTGACATGGCAATCTGTTTCCCTAAAGTCATATTGGGTAACAATATTTGACAACTTAGGATGTCAAAACATTGTCTTGACTAGGCAAGTCAATACATAAATCCACTTTAAAATAATCATCATTCCATCTATAACAACCTATAAAAGCAAATTTTAGTCAGTTAACTTGCATTTTACGTGTTATCATGTATGTTAAAGAACAGATACAGCCATGCTGTAGTTTTTGTTCGGTCTCCATCGTCTAAGGGTTAGGACACCAGGTTTTCATCCTGGTAATAGCAGTTCGAATCTGCTTGGAGATGCCAAATTAATTGAATTGTCTCCATCGTCTAAGGGTTAGGACACCAGGTTTTCATCCTGGTAATAGCAGTTCGAATCTGCTTGGAGATGCCAAATTAACAGAAATCGTTTCAAGCCGCTTTTGCGGCTTTTTTTGTGTCCTTGTCGCCTGTTTTACGATGTAAATCAACTGTTTTTTCGTGTCAGCAGATAGAAGATAGGGGTGTCGAGAAGCGCGAGAAGGAGTTTGAACAGATATTGTCCGATGATGGTCAATAGAAGCGTCTGCCTCATGTCTGGAATCCAGAACCAGCGGAAGCCGATGCCAAAAACAATTCCAATGAACAGTACGGTATCGAGGATTTGGCTTGTCATGGTGCTGGCATTGTTCCATATCCACCGAGCCGCCGTGGTTCCGTGGTGAGTGTTGAGATACCAGTCTCGAATTTTATGGAAAAACCAGATGTCCCATAGTTGCGAGACAAAATATGCAATGAGACTTGCGACGACGAA
>JAGCTA010000222.1 GCA_017963875.1 Victivallales bacterium
CTAGGCGATGGCCTTTCAGAGATCTTCTGGCACGATCACTACCAGATTCCGCGTAAAAACATCACGAGCGTCTAGGAAACCATGGAGGCTAGCCGCCTCATCTGCCGCGACAAGCAGTCGCTCTGGTGCGTTGTCCAGGCGTTCGACTGGCGGCAGCGTGAAATCCGCGAAAAGAACATCAAGCCAGAGGACGTCGAGCCGAAGGCGGGCCAAATCCGCTGCATGACGCATCTGGCGCTCGCCGCGAATGTCCAGGGCATCATCTACTACTGGCTGCCAAGAGTCCGCTATGACATGCGGAAGCATTCGCCGATACAGTGGGCAGAGACCGTCGCCACATCACATGAATTGAATGCGCTCTACAAGTATCTGATTGGCAGGAACAAACCTCAGAAGATAACCTTGCCTGAAGGCATCGACTACTGGTGCCGCCAGGCGGAGGACGGCTCCTATGCCGTCGGCATCATCAACACAACCGACAAGGAGATGTCTTTTGACGTCAACGTCCTGAATTTCAACAAGAAAGTCACTCTTGGTCCGTGGGGCGTCGAGGTGCTGAAGTAGCGACGGCGACGCCGTCGCCGAGCGGCTGAAGCCGCGTTAACGGCAGCCCGCCGTCGCTAAACTACGGCGGGCAAGCAGAAAGCCGTTGCATCTCCTCTGCTCCGCGAAAACACTGATTCCGTAAGGAATAATGGACAGTTGAGAAAATTCAATGATGCTTTGATAAAAGAAAAAGCCATGTTATTTTAGGATTGACAACAATCTTCAAATGATTGCATTCAAGAAATGAAGACAATAACCTTTCAGCTGAGGCGTTCAATGGTTAAAAGATTGTTTGCTTTGTGTTTTTTCATGTTTTTTTTCATAAATTCAATTCTCTGTATGGCTCAAATCGCCATTGATGACACCAATTGGGTGTCTGGTCCATCGCCAAACTGGTATGTCAATTGGGACAAGGCGCTGGCACAGGCACAAAAAAGCAAGAAGCCAATCTTCGTGCTCAACACAGGCAGCGACTGGTGCGTCTGGTGCAAAAAACTTCATTCGGAGGTTTTGTCCAAAGCAGAATTTCAGAAATTCGCCACAAGGAAATGCGTTCTTGTCTATCTTGACTCTCCTAATTCCTCCCCAATGCCCAAGGAACAGCGGGAGCATAACAAACTGCTCACACAAACCCTCCCTATGGGCAAAGGCGTGCCGCATGTGCTGATTGTCAGTTCACAGGGGAAAAAACTTGGGGAAATCGGTGGGGGTGGATTAACGTGCGAGGATTTTCTCAAGCAATTGCAAGGAATCCTGAAGACAAAAGGTGAAAAAATCAAGGACAAAAAAGTTCAGACTCTCTTTACCGACGGTTATGCAGCCTTGCAGAAGAAGATAATAGAGATTCAAAAAAGTCTTCCGAAAGCCAACAAGGAGGACTTTAAGGCTGTTGTGACAGGATTGACCGTTCTTGACACCAAGGAACGCTATCAAGCGACAGAGAAAACATATAAGAAATTGAAATTTCAACTCCCAGACAAAAAAGTCACAGTACCTTTCGGAAAAACTGTCATTTTCCGCGTGGAATACGATTTTCCAAAAGGATATGAAGCGCGTATCTGGATGCGGGATAACTGGCCACCCGGTGAGATTCAAAAGAGTTTTTATTTCGGTTCCAATCCGTCAGAGCTCTACCGCAACAAGGGAACGGCATACGGCTTCCTCTGTCTCCTGGAACGGGGTGAAGCCTGTACCCTAAAAACGGTAGCAATCAGAACGAGCTCCGAGCCTGAATTGGTGGATGGGCCGAAGGAATGGGAAATATCCCGAACTGACGTAAACATCACATTTCTAAAGGACATACAGGAAAAGAATACGGATGGCAAAAAGAACAAAAAGAAATAGCTGTTTTCGGGTAACTATTCAGGACATTAAAAGAATCCATTGCGAAAAAAGTTCTGAATAGTTACGTCTTGAAGCTGAAGTCATCCATGTTTTCCGAATGAGATTGCTGTGTTGTCTGCCTTTTCCTCCCGATGATAGTAGTCATCCACTTACATAAGCACCACTCCAAAGGAACAATCGCATGTCACTAAAAAAACTCTTCCTGTCTTTGCTATTCTGTCTTCCCCTGCTTTTGTCCGCAATTGACGAAACCGTCTTCAGCACGCCATTGTCGGAAGGCGTCGACGCATTGAGAAAGGCTGGCTGGTCGATTCCTGCCCATGGTTATGAGACCGTTGACGGCGCACTGCAAATCACGGCCACGGGCGGCGTCCGCAACTGCGCGACGTATGACCTGCCCGTCGAGCAAAACATGTCCTACGGCGGCAGCGTCATGGTGAGGGCGCTGGGCGTCACGCTCACCAAAGGCGGGCGCGGCGCGACGCTGTTCTTCGGCTTCCTGGATGAAAACAAGAAATGGATCAACGGCGGAGAGTTCCCGTTGGGGCCGATTGGCACGACCGAATGGAAAAAGGTCTCCATTGGCATGACGCGGCTCATCCCGACACATGCCAAATACATCCAGATATGGCTTGCCCTCGAAGGCCAGGGAACCGCGCAGTTCAAGAACCTCGATGTACGCAAGCTGGACTTGAATTCCAGATGGTCAGTCAATGCGGACGCCAACCCGCCGACCTTCACCTACGAGCCGATGGAGAACAGCACGGGCACCGCAACGCAGACAATCCTGCGCATC
>JAGCTA010000223.1 GCA_017963875.1 Victivallales bacterium
AATTGTTGTCAATCGCATCATATTGCGCTGCTTGGTTTCCAAAGAGCATCGGGGACGGGACAACGAAGCCCGACCCGTGTTCAGGGGCAAAAAAAACATGGAACCGCGCGGAGGCACGGAACCATTGCGTTCAATGCTGTGTCCTGTCACGTCTATTAATCTACACCACAAACACACTTTGTCAAGCAGAATGGATTTATTTTTTCTGCTAGAAAAGATGAAAAAAGAAGGTAGAGTAATGCCATATTCAAAGAAAACAAACTTAAACCACGTTTTTACGCCTCCGTAATCGAATCACATATCAATCTGCAAGAAAATAAGTTAATAGCCAAAGCGAGCAAAAAACATGTTTCCCCTGCTTACATCCATAAAAGAAAAGCACTTCGACGGCCCTGGGGGCATTCTCGAACTGTTTCCCATCGCGTTTCCTATGTTCCTCTCCAGTATGTTCGACATGCTGATGATGTTCATCGACCGCCTGTTCCTGTCCCGCGTTGGCGTTGTCCATCAGGCGGCGGCCATGTCAGGCGGTATCACTAGCTGGATGGTCGTGTCTTTTTTTGTCGGCATCGTCGGCTACTCCTCGGCACTGATCGCGCAGTATTTCGGCGCTGTTCAAAAGCACAATTGCGCTCGCATGGTCCGCCAGACACTGTGGTGTGCGCTTATCAGTTATCCGCTGATACTTCTCATCGACGTTCTTGTCAGTACAAGTCCCATCTTCAGCGGCCATTCTGCATTGGAGTCTGAACTTGAGCGACGTTATTTCTGGTACATGGCGTTCGGCAGCATCTGCGCACTTCTTCGTTTTACATACGGCAGTTTCTTCACAGGCATCGGCAGGACAAGAATCGTGCTTGCAGGCAACATCACCGCGCTTTTTGTCAATATCATCGCCAACTGGGTGCTGATCTTCGGCCATTGCGGTTTCCCCGCCCTCGGACTTGATGGAGCCGCCATCGGCACCATCCTGTCAGGGGCTTCGGCGACCATCATACTGATAATTTCCTATTGGCGCATCAGCAACCATGGCGAATGGCAGAATGGCACAAAAGCCTCCCTGATTGAAATCGACAAACTGGCAAAACTCATACGCTACGGTTTGCCGCAAGGCTTCGAAAACGTTTTAAGCATGATTGGCTTCGTCATACTAGTCTCCAGTTTCCATACATACGGCGATGACATCGCTGCCGCGACAACCATTTCCTTCAATTGGGACGGCTTTTCCTTCCATCCGCTTCTGGGCATACAGGTCGCGGTCACCACGCTTGTCGGGCAAGCGATGGGGGCGAACTGCCCCGACCGTGCCGTGCGTGTTGCGCGATCGGGATACAAAGTCGCGATCGTCTACGCTGCAATGATGCTGATTCTCTTCATTTCTTGTACAGGCATGTTGGTCAGCGTATTCACGCCTGAATCATCGGGACTGGACTACGGCAGGGTACGCGAATATGCTATCCCGATGCTACGCATGGCGGGGCTTTACCTTATGACGGACGCCGTCTATCTCATCTCGTCGGGGACACTCCGCGGCGCAGGGGACACATTCTGGTGCATGGTCATCCACATCAACAACAACTGCATCCTGATTGGCGTCATTCTGCTCTGCGTCCATTGTTTCCACCTTCCACCGCTGACAGTATGGCTTATTTTCGTCATCATCGGTATGTTGAGCAGCGCTACTTTCTTCACACGCTACAAGTTAGGTCGGTGGAAGTCCATGAGAATCATTGAACAGGAAAAAAACGTCATCTCCTGATGCCATTGCGTCTTTCCTTTGCATTTCGGCCGTTTCATATTAAGGTATAGTTTAACAGAGCAAAATCTCGTTTTTCCCATAACATAACAATGGAGTACCCTATGCGCTTCAAAGCAGTAGCAATCCTGACCATCCTCCTCGGAGTCACCCTGAACGCAGATTTGACAGTCGTCCACAAAGGAAAGCCGAAAACCACCATATTCACCAGCATGGAAGCCCTGCCTGGAGAAAAAGCGGGAGCAGAAGAGTTGACAACGTATTTCCAAATAATCAGCGGGGCGACCGTGCCGACAATCCATGAAATACCATCCGCTGGCATCGTCATCGGGACACGTGATTCTTCATTCATCCCAAAAGAGATTCGACGGATGCTGAAAGGAAAGCCTGACGAGGCATTCGTGCTCAAAAGTACTGGCAAAAAACTGTACATCGTCGGTGCGACGCAAGTCGGTACGTACTTTGGCGCCGTCACCCTGCTCTCCGACTGTCTGAACGTCCGTTGGTTCTATCCTGGTGAGGCAGGCGAATACATCGAGAAGTCCTCGGACATCGTCCTTCCCGAACTGGACAGACTGGAAGCGCCTGCCTTCCACTGGCGTCTCCTTTCGCAGACGAGTCGCGGCGGCAAGGCAATTGAAAGCCATCGCTGGGCAGCGAGGAACCGCCTTCAAGCTCCTCCTGCTTTCAGCTTCACCGCCATGGTCAAAGGCGATATGAAGGAGTTCTACGACGCACGCCTCATCGACGGACTCGTCACGCAGGGCGGACATCTGACCTACTATAACGTGGCTCCGCCCCAGAAATACCTCGACACGCATCCAGAGTTCTTCGCGATGGTCGACGGCAAGCGCATGCGCAACAGCCAGCACCACGACACGCACCATTGCCTCTCGAACCCCGAGCTTCAGAACATGGTCGTCGACTACATCTGCGAACTCAACAAAAACTACGGCAAGCGCATCAGTTTCCTTTTCGGCGGTCCTGACAACGTCAAGGGGTGGTGCGAATGCGACGCATGCCGCGCGCTTGACGTGGACGGCGTCTTTGACGTGTCGCACCGTTTCCACGCAGTCGCGCAGTCGATTGCGAAGCGCGTCTACGAACGTTGTCCCGACGCGCAACTGGAGACATGGGCATACGCGAATTACCGCTCCATCCCTAAAGATGTCTCTATCGACCCGCGCATGGTCGTCTACTTCTGCTCGCACAATCGTTGCTTCGCGCATGCAATTGATGACCCGACGTGCAAGCGGAACGACGAAATGCTGGCGCTCATCAAGCAATGGCTCAAGCTAAATCCACGCATGCACCTCTACGAATACGCCCACTGCACGCCGATGCACTGGACGCCAATCGAGAAGACACTTGCGCACGATCTGCGATTTTTCCGAAAACTGGGCATCCTCGGCTGGAAGGAGGAAATCACCTTCCCAGATGCGGATTGGCCTTCAACGCCTCCGCCCCTTGACCAAGACCCAAACCATGGGGCGCACCGTTTCGGGCAGGAATGGCTCTACTGGAACGTCGCCGCCAAACTAACCTGGACCCCCGACCTTGACCTCGCCACCGTCATCGCCGACATAGAGTCCAAATATTACGGAAAGGCGTACGCCGCCATGAAGCCGTTCAATGACAAGAGGCGAGACGCATGGGACAACAGCCAGGGATGCTTCGGCTACTCAAGCGGCGACCACCGCACCGCCAGGCTACTCAACAAGGACGGCCTCAAGGAAGAACTTCTCGCTCTTCTCGACAAGGCTGATGCCGCCGCTGGCAAGGACGCCATACTCAAAGACCGCCTGCATCGCGACAGAATCTACCTTCAGCACTTCTGGATTAAGGCCAACGAGGCGTATCGCGAACGTGAGGGCAACTTGTTGACAGCGCCCGAACCTGCATCGCCTATCGTCATCGACGGCAATCAGAATGACGCCGCTTGGTCAGGCGCGTGCTACACATCCGAGTTCAAAAGCATCGCCAAGGACGCAGGCCCCATGCCGTCGCAACTGAAAACATCCGTCGGCATCATGACCGATGATGCGAATTTCTATTTCCTTGTCCAAGCGAATGAACCGCACACGGAAAAGCTCAGGGGCATTACGAAAAAGGATGGTCCACTTTGGTCAGACGACAGTTTCGAGATCCTCCTTGATCCGATGAACATGGCAAACGCCTACTACCAGATCATTGTTAACACCAAAGGAACGGTTTATGACTCGCGGCAAAGCGGCAACGACACAAGCGTCGATTTTGGCGTCACTGCGGCGGTCTCCATTGAAAAGGGCCGTTATATAATGGAAATAAAGGTGCCTGTCAAGAAGATGGAATGCATCTTCGGACGCGGGAGTAACTGGAAAATACAATTTGCCCGCAACCGTCAGGTGGAGGACGATCTGCCACGGGGTTGTTTCACGCTTTATGGCGCGCTTCCGCACATGCGCACCGACTACAGAACCATCAGCATTGGCAGGGCGCTGATCCAGAATGGCGATTTCATGCAGGTCGATCCCAAGAAACCTGGCAAGCCGCTTGCCTGGGAACTGAACAAGAACTGCGTCTACCGTGACCAAGGCAAGCCGAACGCCGACATCGTCATGAACCAGGGTGCGCAAATCAGCCAGCTGCTTTGGGACTGGAAAGGCCCGCTGGGCCAATCCGACAAGCCGCGGGCAATTCGCATTCTCTTCCGCGCGTCGGGAAATGGAACCATCAGCGTATTCGGCCCGCGATACCATGATGACTGGGATGGAGGCAAACTGAAGCGAAAATATTTCGGCAATGCGGACTTCGGCAAGTTCGAGCTGACTCCAGAACCGAAAACCTACGAGGCGCACTACACGATCGAGCCTGACCAATGGATTGGATTGTATTTCCAGCTGCCAAAGGGTAACGCCGTCCTTGAAAATGTCGCCATCCTCTTTCAGTAACACTTGCTTAGATTTTACGCACATTTCTTAATATCAACAATTTAAACAACAGAGAGGAAACACGCATGAGAAAAATCGTATCGCTTCTGCTCTTGGCACTGTCGTTCATCGTGTCAGCGGACGTCGCATATATGTACAGCGGCTACCCAGGTGGCAAAAAGAGTTTCTTAAACGAGTTCGACAAAACATTTGCAGAACTTAATGTGAAGGCCTCCAAGTACCAGAACACCCAAATCGCCGATTTAACGGCGAATCTCTCGAAATACGACATCGTGGTTCTCGGCAGCGTCGCAAACTTCGAGAACACTGTCAATCTGACGCCACACGCGGCGGCCTGGAAGGACTATCTGACCAACGGCGGCCTTCTTTTCATCGCCGACGCGACCTACGACAGCGTCATCAATTCCTTCCTGAACTGCATTTCGCCAGAACTAGCGCTGAAGCAGACGATGTGTTCCGCGCACCTGAAGCCATCCCCTGAGACGAAACGGGCTGACATCCATGACCACCCGCTCCTCTATTTTCCGAATCAGATCAAGCCCGTACTTGAAAAGCTGTCGCACTGGGGGCATTTCTCCTGCAATCAGCCCGAAGGATGGGAAATCATCGAAAGTTGCGCCGACGGCAAGGCGCTGACGCTCGCGCATCGTGTAGGCAAAGGGCTCGTCGTCGTCGCCGCCCACGGCAATCTAAAGTCCGCCAACGGCAGGGACTTTGCCACAAAACTCATCGCCAACATGCTCTTCCAACGCACACTTGCAACGGAAGACATCACCATCATGTCCGCCATGCTGCCGAGCGACCAGTTCAAGACGGCAATGAAACTGTCTGTCAAGGCACCTGGCAAGACGGACACGCTCTCCTTAGCGCTGGCGTATTCGTCAAAGGACGGCATGAAGCAATGCGACGTCAGGAAAACCGTCGCTGGCGACATCGTCAATTTCGAGGTTCCAATCGCATACGAAGTCCGCGGCAAAATTCGCCACGAGGCAAAACTGTTGTTGGGCCAAAACGCCATAGCAACGACCGACTGGCAGTCTGAACTGCCGCAAATCTTGGAATACAAGATGCGCAGAAAGCATTTCTATCCTGGCGAGACGACGCTGAGCGTCGCATTCAAGGCCTTTCCATACGCACCAGAGGCAGGTCCGCTCAAACTGTTTACGCGTATTGACGGCAAAGCGATTCAGCCGAATATCGCATTCAACGCCATGGAGGCATCGGGCAATTTCAGTCTGAATGGACTGGGGAACGGTCGCCACGTCGTGACGTTTGAACTGCAACAGAACGGCCAGACGCTGACCGCCCCCGAAGCAGAGTTGTTCATCCACCCTGAACCGACGGTTCGCTTCCGTGAAGACGGCACGATGCTCATGAATGGCAAGCCGTTCTTTGCCTTCGGCATGTATCACGTCTCATGGAGCGCGTCGCCAGAGCACCGCAAGGCGATGATCGCCGACATCGCGCAGTACGGCTACAACGTCGTCCACGTCGGCTGCAAGGCGGGCGAATTCAAGGCAGACACATTTGGCGAGTTCCTCGACGAATGCCAGAAGCACGGCGTCTATGTCATCACGGAATTCCCTGTCAAGGAGGCTCTTGCAGTTATCGCGAAGTACAAGGACCATCCTGCGGTCCTTGGCTGGAACCCTGGCGACGAGCCATATCCCGCAGGCGTCTCGCCAGAGGAAATGTTCCGCCGATATGATTCATTCAAGCAGTTGGACCCGAATCACTTGGCATACACGGTCATCTGCACGCCGTCACAGTACAAGAACTATTCGTCAGGCACGGACGTCCTCGCACCCGACCCGTATCCCGTCCCCAAGAATCCCATCGACAATGTCTACAAGAACTACAAGGACGCCCATGCGGAGGCTCGGAAGTACGACACCGCCCTGTGGGCCGTTCCGCAATGCTTCGGCTACGACAAGGGAACGTGGACACGCTATCCGACGGCAGACGAATACCGTTCAATGCTTTACCTCTCACTTATCGCAGGCGTCAAGGGTTTCGTCAACTACACGTATTACGACCGTGGATTCTTCCTCCCGAAGGCTCCTGGCCTCTGGGATGCCTGCAAGACTTTCCCGACCGAAATGAAGCCTTTGATTCCGTTCATCTTAAATGGGAAGCGCACCGTCCATCAAGAAGATACCAAGGGCATCTATACTGGTACGTGGTCATTCGATGGCCGCACAGCAGCCGTCATCGTCAACGCGTCGCCTGACAAGGCGCTGCCGTTTGAAATCAAGGGCGACTTCTCGAACGTGAGCATCCATTACGGCACAGTCGAGAACCTGAAGACTACCGCCAACAGCCTCAGCGGGACACTCCGTTCCTATGGACAGGCGGTGCTTATCAAGTAGCGACGGACTCTTCGGCAAATGGCACCGATGGGACAAATGGAACAAATGGGACTCATGGGACTCATGAATCCCAGAAATAGTTAGAAGTAAAGGCTTCCCTGCCGTTGCAGAGGCAGTTGCAAAGACTATATTCTCTAATTTCACCATACCACAAGGAGCAACAACCAATGAAACGCAAACACATTTTTCTCGCACTGCTGGCTCTTGTCAGTGTCTCCCTCACGGCGGATGTCGCCGTGCTGTACAGCAGTTGGGCAAACAACGCAAAGAGTTTCTTCAAGGAATTTGACAAATCGCTTGACACGCTCAAAATCAAGGCCGTCAAATACGAGAACATCAAACTCGACGAATTGACAAAGGATTTGCCAAACTACGAAATGGTCATCGTCACGAGTTGCGCGACCTATGACAACACGACAGACCTCAAACCATACGCAGATGCCTGGCGCGACTATCTTGCCAACGGTGGCATGATTTTCCTTGCCGACGCAAACTACGTCAGTGTCCTTGGTAAACTTCTCAACCGCCTCGGTCCTGAGTTTGAACTGATACCAAACCTCTGCATCTCGCACACCAACCCAAGCCCCGACAATGCCAAGGCATTCATCAAGCCGCATAATCTGCTCCACTTTCCGACAATTGTCACTCCTGCGCTCCAGCAGCAGTCGCACTGGGGTCATCTCACGCCGAAGCAACCAGAAAAATGGGACATCATTGAGACCTGTGTCGATGGGAAGGCACTGACGCTCGCCAAAACATACGGCAAGGGCCTGCTCTTTGTCACGGTCCACAGCAGCCTGCGCGCAGGCACGGCGGCTGACTTCGCACGAAACACCATCACCAACATGCGCGCACAGGGCAAACTCAAGGGACTAGGGCTCGACATCATCTCCATGGAAACTCCCACAAGAAAGACCGACACGCAGATGATGCTCAAACTGAAGACAACTGGCAAAACTGACGGACTCTCCTTTTCTTTAAAATATACTGGCAAGAATGGAATGACCGAGGCACCCGTGAACAAAACGGTCGATGGAGACACCGTGACATTTACCGCGCCAATCACCTACCAGGTTCGTGGCAAGATTCAGTTCAACGCAATGTTGAAGGACGGTCAGCAAATCCTCTCTGACAGCAACTGGCAAGATGAACTGCCCGAAATCCTCACGTCAAAACTCCGTAGAAAGCATTTTTATCCAGGCATGAACGAACTGGAAGCCTGGCTGACTGCCGTTCCCGACTATCCCGAAGCAGGCCCTCTGTCCATCCGTTGGACACTGGACAGCGGCATCCCAGCCACGCAGCCGATAGATGGGACAAAAGCAACCATTAAGTTCGCCGTCGGTAAACTTGCCCTTGGCAAACACATCATTGCCTGGGAACTCCTGCAAAATGGGAAGGCCATCGCCAAACTTGAGCAGGATTTCTTCATCCACCCCGAAGCGACAATGCGTTTTCGTGAAGATGGCACGCTGTTGAACAACGGGAAGCCGTTCTTCCCCTTCGGCATGTACCACGTCTCGTGGGCTGTCCCACCAGCGCATCGTCTTGAGATGATCAGGAACATCGCACAGTATGGCTATAACCTTGTCCACGTTGGAATCCTCAAAACAGAAAAGGACACGGAGACCTATGGACAGTTCCTCGACGAATGTCAGAAACTCGGCATCTATGTCATCACGGAGTTCGGTTACAAGAACACGGAGGTAATTGAAAAGTACAAGAACCACCCTGCGGTCCTCGGATGGAACCCAGGCGATGAACCAGCCAACCGCGGCATCTCAAACACAGAGATGTTCAATCGCTATGATACCTTTAAGCAATTGGATCCCAACCATATTGCCTACACAGTCATCTGCATCCCCGCACAGTACAAAAACTACGCGTCTGGTACCGATGTCCTATCGCCAGACCCATACCCTATTCCCAACGCTCCGATTGACAACGTCTATCGGGCCTTCAAGAGTGCCTGGGCAGAAGCGATGAAATACGACACTGCACTCTGGGGTGTCCCGCAGTGCTTTGGAGGCTATGGCGGCTGGAAACGTCCGCCGAACGGAGACGAATATCGCGGAATGCTCTATCTCGCCCTCATGGCTGGTGTCAAGGGATTTGTCAACTACACCTATTTCGACAATGGTTTCTTCCTCCCGAAAGATGACGAACTCTGGGATGCCTGCAAGAAGGTCCCGACAGAGATGAAACCGCTCATTCCATTCATTCTCAACGGAAAACGAAAGGTTCACGAGGAAAATGCCAATGGCATCTACATCGCGACATGGACGTTGGATGGGCGCACCGCCATCGTTGTCGTCAACGCGTCTAAAGACAAGGCACTTCCTTTTGAACTCAAAGGCGACTTCGCGAATGCAAAACTGGATTTCGGAACCGTTCAGGACATGAAGGCCACTGCTGAGGGCCTCAGTGGCGCACTCCGCCCCTTAGGACAGGCTGTCTTTTACAGGTGACAAGGCATCTACAGCGGCTCGCGAATACTCCTGAATTAAAAATGGGACTTGGGAGATTTTTGAGATACCATGGGAGAACACCTTGGAGTCTTTCCTTTGTCCCATCTGTCACAAATCTCCCATTTGTCCCATTAAAGTCAGGAGTAATTGCGGCTCGCCCAGCGACGGCGTCCCTGCCGTCGGCGTGAGACGCGTACAGTTGCAAAAAAACACCACTACCACTTGTTTTTTCTCTAAAAAAAACGTATAATATTATATGTTGATTTTATTTTCACTAGTAACCTTGTAACAATAAAAATAACATAACAGAATAATTATGAACAATTTACGAAGACTATTTTCGTTCACACTGATTGAACTACTCGTTGTCATCGCGATTATTGCGATTCTAGCGGCAATGCTTTTGCCTGCACTTGCGAAGGCACGCGACAAAGCGCGGTCTATCTCCTGCGTCAATAACCTGAAACAACTCGGCCTTGCCGCGACGATGTACACTGAAGACCATAACGGCACCATCTTCGGCTGCCGTGTCTGGCGTCTCCAGACTACTACAGCAGAACCCATCTGGTGGGACGAATACATCTATTATAATTGCTCCGATTTCGCTGGGTACTCGACAAAGCAGGGCAAAATCCCCGCTGGCTGGGACGGCACGCATGACGGCCAGAACACTTTCTACAACCCCGAACTCATCTGCCCTGCCGACTCAGACCCGCGCATCAACTGGCACTGGTTCCCAAATCCGCTCAGTTACGGCATCAACCAAATGATTGACAACACGGGCAAAGAATGGGTTCCTGACAACGGCACACGCCTCTCCCATCAATCCCAAGCCAAGAACACCTCTGATATCCCGTACTTTGCCGACAACTGGAAATGGCAACTGCATAATGGCGTTAACTGGACCTTCGGTTTCGGGCGGAATGTCGATAGAAACAACGTCCGCAATTATGGCGCACACGGAACCAAGCGTAACATCACCATGCTCGACGGTCACGTCGAATCACAATCTGGCACGAAGGTATATACCGCAACTGGTTACGAAGACCTTTGGGACGGAACATCATACGGATATAAATAGTTTTAAATCCAGAACTTTTATCAGGGAGTTCCAAAATGAAAAGACTTGTGGCATTTACCTTGATTGAACTCTTGGTCGTGATTGCCATCATTGCAATTCTGGCTGCAATGCTATTGCCCGCTCTTGCAAAAGCGCGCGAAAAGGCACGCCAGATTTCCTGCAAAAACAACATGAAGCAATTGGGCACGATGGCCGCGATATATGTGCAGGAAGACCTCGGCGGTTATCTCTTCGGCGGCACTATCCTTCATAAGAGACGCGAGACTAACAGTGGATTGAACTGGATGGAATACGTGTATGAGACAGATGCGCTAGGCGCGGGCTACACAACCATCCATCCTGCGAACAACACCGCATGGAATGCGTGCTACACTCCTGTTTTGAGATGCCCAGCCAATTCCCAAATCTACGCGAACTGGAACTGGTTCGCAGCCTGCTCCAGTTATGGGATTAATCAACTCATCGGTTGCTATATTAACAGCACTTATTATCTCAAAAAGGAATCACAGGCGAAGTCCCCGTCCTCATACGTTCATTTCGCCGAAACCTGGGCGGCCATCGAACGTGCTGGAAAAACACAGACTGACGGCGACATCATCTTCCTGAAAAACAAATTGGACTACCACAACACAGGCATCGCGGCAGCGCATGGCAAAGAGCGCAACGAAACCTATTTGGACGGACACGTCGAAAGTAACAGTTCCGTCAAGATC
>JAGCTA010000224.1 GCA_017963875.1 Victivallales bacterium
AAGGATACACCGAAAAAAACTGATTCGGGAGACTTTCAATGAATTCCAATCCCATTCGCAATGTCACCATCGGAGGCATGGTTGCCAATTTTGTGCTTTCCGCCGCAAAAATGGCTGTCGGTCTGCTTTTCAACAGCCAGGCATGTGTCGCGGACGCAGTCCACTCGCTGTCGGATTGTATCACGGACATCGCCATCATCATCGGAGTCAAATACTGGTCGGAGCCTGCCGATGCAGATCATCCGCATGGACATGGCCGCATAGAGGCACTTGTGACTCTATTCATCGGTGCCGCGCTCGCTTTTGTCGCCGCAAGGCTATGTCAGGACGCCATCGCCTCCATCCGCGAGGGGAAGGCCGTCATTCCAGGCTGGCATGTTTTTGGAGTAGCGATGCTATCCATTGTCGTGAAGGAGATACTGTATCGGCTTACTGTCCACGTCGGTCATGAAGTCCATTCGGCCGCAGTCATTGCCAATGCATGGCATCACCGTTCCGATGCTTTCAGTTCAATTCCTGTGGCCGTCACCGCCCTGCTCTGCCGCCTTTTCCCCGATGAACTCCCTTATCTGGATGCTTCCGCGACAGTCATCGTCTCGCTTATGCTGATGATTACGGCCATCAGAATCATCTGGCCTGCATTGCAGGAGCTTACAGACATGGGGGCCGCCAAGCCAGACCGTGTGCTGATTCTTTCCATTTCACATTCCGTAAGTGGCATCCGCGAAATCCATGAACTCAGAACCAGGCGCATTGGAGACGGACTTACCCTTGACATGCATATCCTTGTCGATCCTGAAATGACTGTACGCGAGGGACATGACATCTGCAACTCCGTCACGGAAAAACTGCTGGCCTGTCCAAAACTGAAAATCGTGGATGTCATCGTCCATCTTGAACCATGGGATGAGAAAGAACGTAAGGAAGACCAGCAGTCATGACGCCGCGACCTGCCAGAATCATCATCGGAATCGCATCGAACATGGTATACAAAGAACTGTCGGTCCAGTCTGCCGTTGAGGCCTTGCGGAATATCTTTCCCTCCATACGCGTCTCGACATGTATGCAAACTGCTCCAATAGAAGGCATAGGAAGGGAATACGCCAATGCCGTCGCCGTCGCAGAAACACACTTCTCACCAGAAACTGTCGTTCGAGTTCTTAAACTCATTGAATCTATGACAGGCCGACAGAAACTAAACCGCGATGACATTCCACTTGATTTGGATTTGCTGGATTATGACGGGCTGTCGTTTCTTACACTCAAACTGCCTCGTCATTCACAGATGAATCTGGAATTCAACAGACGTGCCATAGAGGAACTGGGCATAGCAAATTCTTTGCCAGCCCAGAATCCCATCAACAACTAGGGAACGAGTTTTGCCAATCCAATGCTGTTGGAGCCTTTGAGAAAGACCCAATCCCCAGCAGTGAAATGTCCATTCAACGCATCCGCAGCATCTGAAACAGTATCATAATGCACGAAGCCGTGGAGTGCCGCAGGAGCGGACATTGCCTTGCCAACAGTGATTATCCTGTCATCTGCAAACGCTTGGGCCACATAATCAAGCAAAGCGGCATGCTCCTTCGCAGAAGCCTCGCCAAGTTCGAGCATGTCTCCAAGGACCAAAGTCCTGCGTCCCGCGCCTCGACTGATTTCAGCGAACCACTCCAAAGACGCACGCATGCTGCTGGGATTGGCATTGTATGCGTCATTGACCCAACGGACGTCATCACGCATTTCAACTTTCATTCGCGCCCCTGGCAATTCGCATCTCTGCAAACCAGCCGCGATATCACTTAATGACATGCCATGGACTATGCCGACCGCCGCCGCGCCAGCGGCATTCACCGCTTGATGTGCTCCGCCAATCGGCCACGAAAACTCAATGGTATCGCCTGTTGCCTTGATTTTCAACCTCAAGCCATATCCATCAGGACGGACACCGAGATATGTCCCCTGAACGTCGTTGTCTGGTCCACTGCCGAATGTCAGCAGTTTTCGCGTTCCAGCATGCCGTTTCAGAATATCCAGCCCGACGGCCTCGCCAGGGACAATAGCGACTCCGTCAGCAGGCAGTGCCTCAAGCAAATCGCCCTTTTCCTCAGCAACTCCTAGAAGGTCTCCGAAGAACTCCAGATGAGCCGCGCCAATATTGCAGACAATGCCCGTGACTGGGGCGACCATTGATGCCAGCCGCTGGATTTCCCCTGGGTGATTGCTGCCCATCTCTATGACCGCCGCGCCTGTACCACTGTCAATCCTTAACAGATTCCTAGGTGCGCCAAAGAAATTATTCGTATTGCCGATGGTCTTGACTACTGAGCCGTACTTCATTGCCAATACTGAAGCGCACATTTCCTTTGTGCTTGTCTTGCCGCAACTTCCAGTGACGCCAACCAACGGCAACTCCGCATAGCGGCGACGATGGGCCCCCGCCAATGCCTGAAATGCACAAAGGCTGTCTTCCACCAGCAGACAACCGCATGACAACGACTTCAGTTCAGACAACTGCTCATCTGAAGGACGATGCGAAACGACAACAGACGCTGCCCCACGCTGGGCCGCTTTTACGATGTACTGATGCCCGTCGGCAATGTCGCCTGGTATTGCCACAAACAGCATCCGCGGCTCGACAATGCGGCTGTCATCGGTAATGCCGTCAATTCCGTCGCCGTTGCCTTCCAAAAGCCACTCGCCACCGCCGATGGCCTGCAATTCTTCCCAATTGAATTTGACTTCACTCATGACTGTTTCATTCCTTAATTATGCAGTCTTTTCTTCCGCTTTAAGCATGGCCTTCAATGTCTGGTAATCTGTTTTGCCTGAACCGAGAAGTGGTATCTCCTCCAGTTTCACGACTCTCTTGATGCTATGGATCGGCGAAAGCCCTGCCTCAAGGATTTTCTTGTTGGCCTCTTCGCGGTTCAGGTCCAGAATTGTGAAAAGGACCAGTTCAGGCTGCTCTTCCGTCCCGCCAGCCTCGACAGCCAGCGGCAGATCGCCATCTGGTTCGCGATAGGCTTTCATCAGGATTTCTTCGACCGCAGGAAGCGATACCATTTCGCCAGCAATCTTCACAAAGCGCTTCTTCCTGCCTTTGAAGAAGATAAAGCCATTTTCATCAGCCGCCACCAAGTCTCCAGTCCGATAGAACGTCTTGCCGTCGATCTCCACGAACGGAGACTCGCCGTCATAATTAAGATATCCAGACATGACATTTTCGCCCATAACATAAAGCATTCCTGTTTCGCCGACTGGAACAGGCTTGAGGTTCTCGTCGCGAATTGTCCATTCCATGCAGTCCAAAATCTTGCCAAGTGCACCAAGATAGGTCGCCCCTGGTTTGTTGAGAGCAACAAGCGGAGCGCATTCAGTGATGCCGTAACCTTCATTGAGCCTGACGTCTTCCACGCATTTCTCCTTGATCAAATCGAAAGTATGCTGTGGGCATTTCTCTGCACCTGTGATAATGACGCGCAGTGATTTGACCATCTCCTTTGTGGCATTTTTCAAGATATTATGCGTAAACGTCGGGGTTCCGATGACCATCGTCGCCTGATATGCCGATATCAACCGCGCTATCATGTCCCCCTCCAGTGGATTGGCATGGTAAACAAGGCGCATGTTCGCACAATCGGCCATAATGAAATTGATCAGCAGACCGAATGAATGGAATGGTGGAAGCATGGCGATTGCAGTGTCATACCAGTAAAGGTCAAAATTTTTCAATGCAGAACGCGTGCATGTCAGAATGCTGGTATGCTTGATTGGAACTGCCTTGGGGAAATTCTCCGAACCGCTGGTGAAAAGAATGGCGCACAATTCATTGGTCTTGACGTGACGAAGTGAATGCCATGAAAGATGTGATGCCGCCAGACAACAGAGTTTGCGAAGTATCCCGACGGACTTTGCCATGTTTTCCAGATAAACGAACTTGTCTTTCAACTCACCGAAATCAGTGCCGCGCCCTTCAAGCCGTTCAATGACAGCCTGCGCTGTCAGAACATGCTCAACGCCAGCATTTTTCATACAGTGCTTCATATTGCGGAGACCAACGGTCCAGTTAATCATCACGGGAACCTTCCCAGCAAAAAGCATCGCCAGATACACGACATTCGCAGATACGCATGCAGGCATGATAAAACCGACACGCTCCGCAGGTATCTTCTCAATCAACGGCTTGAGAACCATGATTGCCAGAACCATTCTTCTGAATGTCACAACACCGCTGATCTGGTCGGCGATAATTGGGAAATCAGGACGCCTTACGGCATTCTCCAAAAAGAGTTCCGTGATACGTGTCCCTGGAGCAATCTGCATCTGCTCCATGCACTTCGGAACAAACCACTTGCTGGGGACTTCCTTCAACGGCTGTATGCTTTCGCTCTGGCCAATGGCCGCCAGCAGAACGCTGGCGACTGTACGGAAGGATTCCGTGTTGTTGACAGGCTGGCCGAATTCCTGCTGAATCCATGCCTGCAACTCCGCCACCATCAGCGAGTCAATTCCCAAATCCGTTCCCAACGTATCCGTCTCCTTGACAACGGCGCGTGGACTCATCTCGTGAAGTTTCGCCATCACTTTCTCGCGGACGCTCTTCGGTACTTCATGCGTATCAACGACCACATTGACAGTCTCTGGCTCAGCAACCACACGAGTCCCGTTGAATTGCCACCAGTAATACGGGACGTATGTGTTAGCAGGCGCCTTCTTGTTGTAGAACCCCTCAAGATATCTGTTGATGGCTTCACGCCCTTCCTTTCTTGGAAATTCATCCGTGGCATTCACTAATTCAATAGTTACCTCGCGGCGCGGACAGAAAAACAGCAAGTCCGCCGCCAGATGCTTCAGATGCGGCCAGAGGGCCTCGCTGAATGACGGCTGGTATCCGCGGCTTCTGCTGAACGACGACCCCCACAGCCCCGTGGTGCG
>JAGCTA010000225.1 GCA_017963875.1 Victivallales bacterium
GTTGTCGAAGGAAATCCACGCCTTGACACCGCGCCTGCGGCATTGGTCGAGCCAAATGACATACGGGTCGATGCCCGCATTGTAGAGCGCTTCCGCGTTGCGCGGCCAGATGTCGTTGGGTTTCGAGCCGTCGTCCAGCGGATCCCAGATGGCATCAAAGACGTTGGAGCGGAAACTTGTGCGCTGTCCTGACGTGCAGATGGAAATGGTGTCGATGCCGTATTCCGCATAGTTGTCGATATAGTTGCGTAATGCCTGCTCGTTCATTAGGCTCGGATCGAGTTTGAAATAATGGTCGTTGTCTTCATTGATGAAGATACGCAATTTGGACATTCTGTTTTCTCCGTGTGTATTGCGTTTTGGGGACACTGCTGTTGAAGGTTGATTTGTCTGTTAATATAACGGTTGTCCAAAGAAAATGAAATACCGTTTTCAGAAGAATGGCGGCTTCCTGTTTGAAAACTGCGTGGTGGACAATATATTGAGACAAAGAGAATATTTGAATGACAACACCATACAATAGAATATCTTGGAGAACCCATGTCTGACAAACTTCATGTCGTTTTTATCGGTTGCGGAAGATTCTGCCGCAGTTTTGTCCCGCTGTTCAAGGCGCATCCCGCCGTCGCAAGCGTCGGGCTATGTGATTTGATAAGAGAGCGTGCGGAAGAGTTTTCAAAGGTGTTTCAGGTCGAGAAAATCTATGATTCCTTTGAAGATGTCCTGAAGGACCCGAAGGTCAACGCCGTGGCGATTTTCACGCAGCGTCATCTTCATGCGCCGCTTGTGAAGCAGGCGTTGCGGGCAGGAAAACATGTCTATAGCGCCGTGCCAACGGCGACGACCGTGGAGGATATCCAGGAGATTGAGCAGATTGTCCGCGAGACACGGCTTGTCTATGCGACGGGGGAGACGGGCGCGTACCGTCCATGCACGGTTTTCTGCCGCGAGAAGATGCGCAGCGGCGAGTTCCGCAATTTCGTTTATGGCGAGGCGCAGTACAACCATGACATGAGGCATTTCTACGACAGTTACAAGTATTCAGGCGGTGAGAACTGGCGGCAGGTCGCGGGGTTTCCGCCGATGCTCTATCCGACGCATTCAACGGCAATGATTCTCTCATGCCTTCCAGGCGTCTATGCTAGGAAAGTCTCCGCATTCGGCTATACGGAAAAGCATGACACGGATATTTTCGGAAAGAATGGCGTCAATTTGTGGGATAATCCGTTCTCCAACACGACGGCGTTGTTGCATCTGTCCAACGACGGCATCGTCAGGCTCAGCGAGAACAGGCGCATCGGCTGGTACAGCCCCCAGTCGTACATATCGAATTTCCATACGGAAACAGGTTCGTATGAATTTGCCGTCGCCCATCACTATTTTTGCAAATGGGATCCTGCTGATCCCAAGAAGGTTATCCTGAAGGAAGTGAGCGACCAGTTGAATCCGCCTGAAATCCAGCCGCATATCAACGAGGAAGACATGGTTATGCAGATTGGAAACGGCATCGGCTTCCGAATGACATCGCCGATTCAGCCGCTCGAGCGTATTCCGCAGGAACTGCACGGCTTGCCGAATGGTCATAACGGCACGCATCATTTCATGACGGACGATTTCTGCAAGGCGGTTTCCCAAGGCAAACTCCCTCCGACGAATATCTGGCAGGCGGCACGTTTTAATCTGCCAGGCATCATCGCCAATCAATCTGCGCTGAAGGACGGCGAGACGATGGATGTCCCCGATCTAGGCGAGCCGCCAGCCGATTGGGAAGTCATGCCTTTCTGATGTGAGTCATGGGACAAATGAGACCTCTGAGACAAATGGGACGATGTAGGGCAGGGCAATTGCACTTATGATGCGTCATCTGTCTTGCATCCCGTTGAATACCCTCTGAAAAAACAAAAAGGAATAAACATGTCATTGGAATTGATTCGTGATATTGAGAAGGATTTTTCTTTCAGGCATCTTCAGGACTGTACCTGCACGCTTGCGGGAATGGAAAGAAACGGAGGCTCGTATGATGTCTTTGACGCCTCGACAAAATTCATCCAGGACGCGCTGAAAAAGGCGGGTTTTTCTGATGTGCGGCGAATTACCCATGCCGCGGATGGTGTCAGTAGCGCTTACGATTGCATCATGCCACAGGCATGGGATTTGACGGGACGTTCGACTCTGACAATTGTCGATGGCGATGTCCCCGCATATTCGCGCGTGCTTGCGGACACAGCCATGAATCCAATCCATGCACTGATTTGGAGCACACCGACGCCTCCAGGCGGCGTCACCTGCGAACTCGTTGACTATGATTCCCTCGACAAGGAGCACCCTGATGTCAAAGGCAAGTGGGTCCTGTACAATCAGCATGACGGAAGTGATTTGAATGGAGCCGTCTATCGGTCTCTCTGCGACGGGGGTGCCCTGGGAATCGCCGCCAGCAATCTTGCCCCGTTGGATGATGCTCCAGACGACCTTTCGTGGATTAATGGACAGGGTTCCTACGGATGGTATCATTCAAAGGACGACCCGCGACTTCCAGTTTTTGTACTGGCACCGCGCCGCGCGCTTGCATTGGCGGAAGAACTGAAGCGTGGGCGGATCACGGTCCATGCGGAGATGAATACGCGTGTCTATGACGGTGAAATCTATACGGTTACGGCGGTCATTCCAGGCGAGAGCACTGACGAATACGCGCTGATCGCCCATGTCTATGAGCCGTTTGCGAGCGATGACGCCATGGGTTTCGGTTCCATCTGTGAACTCGGGCGACTCTTTGTTTCACGCAAAGTCCGTCTGAAAAAGACGTTGCGGATTATCATCTGCATGGAGTTGTACGGTCTGGCCGCCTATCTGGCCGTTCCAGAGAATCGCCGCAATATCATCGCTGCATTCAATATGGATTCATTCTGCGCAACCAGTTCGGATCAGTCTGCCTTCCGCTGCTCTCCAGTCTTTAACCCTGCCTGTACCGATTGGTTCTTCAGAGATTGGTTTGCCAAATATCATCCCGAATGCAATTGGATTGAGGAATGGGGCAATCTTTCCGACGATACGTTTGGCGGCGATCCAGCCTTGGGTATTCCAACGAATTGGATTCATACGCCGTGTGGCGATTTCCATCACAATACAGGCATGTACTTCATGCCAGATTGGCGGACGATGAAAATCAAATTCCCCGTGTTCGCTGCCGCTCTTGAGACGCTTCTGACCATGGAGTCTTTCCCAGATTACGCAGACCGAGCCCTGCAAGAGTACAACTCTTGCGCCGACGATATCTTGTCTAACGAAAAACTCTCGAACTACGAAAAGCGCTGCAGGCTGATTGCTGAATACATGAGGCAGACGGGGCGACTGAAGTTCGCCGAACGTTTTGATGGTCGGCCACGGGAGGAGGAGCGGCTTTGCACTGCGCACAAGGCGCGCCTTGAACAGGTCGATGCACTCCCATATCAGGAACTTGGCGCGGCTGAATACCGTGCGTTCAATCTCGTGGTCACCGCAAAGCTCATGGGACCGCCATTCTCGCTTTCCCGCGTGCCTTTCGCCGAAAGGCGTAAAACCAGACTCCAGCCGATTTGGTCGTTGTTCGATGGCTCTAGAAACCTCCTAGAATGCATACGGATTTTGGATGCAGACAGCGGCGGAAGAACATCAGCAAAGGATATCAAGCGATACATCGAAGATGTGCGTTATTCCTCAAACTATGGTTACTGTACGGTCGAAGAACGCAGCCATGTGACTGCGGACGATTTTGACGCGGCTTTGGATAGATTGGGCGTCAAGGCAGGAATGCACATTGTTGTCCATTCGACGTTTTCCTCACTGGGGCATGTCCCAGGTGGAGCGGACGCGATCTGCGATGTCCTCCAGAGGCGTATCACTTCGCAGGGATTGTTGTTGATGCCAACATTCACATTCGCCATTTATGAGAGGAACAAGTATGGTGCACCGTTCGACGTCCTCAATACGCCGTCGGATGTCGGAATCCTGAGCGAGATATTCCGCAAGCGTTCGGATGTCATTCGTTCTTACGACCCGTGCCATTCATTTGCTGCTTGGGGAAAGGATTCGCGGAAATACATCGCGAAGCATCATCTTGTGCCGACGGTTTCCCTTCAGTCTCCGCTTGGGCTTTTGGAGGCCGCGGACGGCTGGTGCCTGTCGATTTCCGCAGGTGATTCCATCACATTCCAGCATATCGTGGAGGATTCGTATGGCGCCAAATGCAATGGCGTTCGGACGGAGGACTTCGAGGGCATTCTGCATGATGGACGCCATGTGCGGTTGCGCACGTGGGGCTGGCGGAACAAAACCTGCGCGATGTGTCCCGCGCACCGCCCATGGGAACTGTTCGAAATGATGCGTTCGCGCGGGACCTTGCGCGAGACCTTTGTCGGCAACGCCCATCTGATGTTTTTCCGTTTGGCGGATTATCGTGCTGTTTATGAAGAGTTGTTGAAGAACGTTTGTGGAAAAGACCCGCTGGCGGTGCCTCGCGTGGTCACCGCCACTGTCCCGTCGGACTGGGATCCCGTCGCGCAGCACCTCCTGCCAACAAATGCCTATACGGGCGATTATCTTGGATGATTGCGACTCTGGTGCTTGTTATGGACAGCAAGGTTAATATGTACGCTCTGACTATTTCTTCACGTTTTTAGAGTTTTGAAATTACTTTCAAAGGTTTATAAAATACTTTTATCGGACAATAGTGAACTCATAATTCATTTCCAACATCTTATCCAAAGAATCATTTATGTCATTATTCGCCCATAGTAATGGTCCAGACAAGGCAACATGGCAGTTACTTGAAGACCATTTGGAAAACGTGGCTAGTTCGGCAGCGAACTATGCAAAGCCATTCAATTCATCTTTTCATGCACAATTATTAGGATGGATACATGATATAGGAAAAGCACGGACCTCTTTCCAATCTTATCTTTTCCACTGCAATGGAATTGAAGACATAGAATCTGACTTTAGCGACCATTCGCATTCAGGAGCAGGGGCATGTTGGTTGGCAAGCAGGTCTGGAACCAGTGGAACAACTCTTGCTTA
>JAGCTA010000226.1 GCA_017963875.1 Victivallales bacterium
CTGACCTGCTGCACCCACGACTATGTCCTCTTCTTCACCAACAAAGGACTCATGCACTGGCTCAAGGCATACGAGATTCCAGAAGGCACGCGCGAAAGCCAGGGAAAGGCGCTGGTCAACCTGTTGCAACTCGCCCCTGACGAGCGTGTCCGCGCATTTATCGCCGTACCGACCGTCGAACAGGAAGGAAAATATGTCGTCATGGTCACGAAAAACGGTACCATCAAGAAAACCGACCTCATGGCATTCAAAAACCTGCGTAAAAAGGGCATCATAGCCATCTCGCTCGGAGAAAACGACGACTTGATAGACGCGAATCTTACGGACGGAAGCAACGAGATTCTGCTTTCTGCGGCCAACGGCATGGCCTGCCGATTCCGTGAAACCGATATCCGCCCGATGGGACGTCAGGCGGCGGGGGTGCGCGGCATGAAATTGACCGATGGGAAAGGCAACCAGATTTCGACCATCGTCTCCATGTCCATCATCAAGCCTGATGACGAACTGCTCGTCGTCACTGCAAACGGCATGGGCAAACGCACGCCTATCGGCATTGCCGAAAATGCCGCCGAAATCGCAGCGGAGACCGACAATGCATCGTCAGACACGCAAGCCGACGAGGCGCAGGATGTCGATGATGCTGTGCAGGAAGCAGATGCGGATATCGAGGAAACCACCGATGCAGAGGAAACCGCCGATGGCATCATCAAGAACAACTACCGCCTAACGCACCGTGGCACACGCGGCGTGACTTCCGTGAAACTCCGTCCTGGCGACCAAGTGGTCGCTGCCATCCAAGTCGAGCCAAAATCAGAGAAGGAAATCATCCTGACGACCATTCAAGGGTTGATGGTTCGTCTTCGCATCGCGGACTTCCGCCTGTGCGGACGCGCCACATACGGCACTATTGTCATGCGCCTCAATGAAAATGACAAAGTGGCGTTTGCAGCACTCGTTGATGAACTTTCCGAAGAAGAAATCGCCGCCAACACTGCAAAGGCACGTGAAAACGCTGAACTGGCGCAACGCGAAGCGGAATTCGAGGCAAGACTCCAGGAACTTCGTCAACAAAACACTACCGAGGGAGAAGAGGATGAAGCCGAGGAAAGCGAGGCCAATGACGAACAGCCTAGCGGTGAAACGGACGATACGCTGTAATTCTTCATATTTTGCCATGTTCTGATGGTCAAAATCATGATTAATATCGTCGTTTCCCCTTGAAATTTTGGCATCTTACATTAAATTATTATGTAGTGTTGCCTAGTTCAAATGGATTAGGCAACACATCATTTTTTACTATCAAGGACTTTTTTACAAGTCAAACAACAAGAAACAAAAAAGGAAGACAACAATGAAAAAACTGATGATTATCGCTCTGGCCGCCATGATGGTTGCTCCTCTCTTCAACTCCTGCAAAGAAGAATCATCCATTGACAAAATCGCCAGCGACGTGAAAGAAGGCGCTGACAAGGCCGCCGACGAAGCCAAGAAGGCCGCTGACAAAGGCGCTGACGCTGTCAAAGCCGCCGCTGACAAAGCCGCAGAAGCCACGAAATAATCGGCTGATTGCACTGCAACTTTAATTGCAAAAAAGACACTGGTGATTATCTTTATCATTGGTGTCTTTTTTTATTCGCTCTGTTCCCCATGAGGATAGGTTCGACCTCTTGAGGTCGTCATCTTCTAGAGACCTGCGCCCCCAGGTTTCGCTTCGCTCAACCTGGGGTTACTGATATTTGACCCCTTCGGGGTCTTTTTAACGACTTGTGGATAGGTGCAATTACCTACCCTCTTGGGGAATAGAAGAGCGTTATATTAAACCTATTGATATATCGTCTTTTTTGATTATGCCAAGTCGAAGACTTACCTTAGAACAGGCGGCAGAATTTCTGAAACTACCGCCAAACGAACTCCGTAGCCTTGCTGTCCAGAACCTCATCAACTATTCACAGCAAGGAGAACGGTACTTTTTCACACAAGATGACCTAGATGAATGGGTCAGCAGAAAAATCATTGCTCTTCAATCCATGAGGCCATCCGCGCAGCATCGTGAACGGAAGACATTGAAGATTCCTGACACGTCCCGCCCGTTTCTTTCTGAACTTTGCACCATCGACACCGTATCCTGTCAATTGACGGGAAAATCGCGTCCATCCGTCCTGAAGGAATTGGCAGAACTCGCCGTATCTTCTGGCTACGTCTATGATCCAAACGACTTATATGTTGAACTTCTTGAACGAGAGGAAATTGCCTCCACTGCAATTGAGCAGGGCGCGGCCATTCCCCACCCGCACCACCGCTTCGACATACCGATTTTCGAGGAATCGTTCATCTGTGTCGCCAAAACGAATACACCCGTCTTTTTCGGCAACTCTCCTGACGGCCTCAAGACGGATATTTTCTTCCTCATCTGCTGCATGGATTCAAATCTGCATATCCAGACAATCGCAAGAATTTGCCAACTCTGCATTGAAACGTCACTTCTCAACGATTTGCGCGCGGCCACAACCAACGAGGAGTTGCTGAACACCCTGCTGGAAATTGACGAACACCCTGAACAGCATCCACTCAAGAAACTTCAGATTGAAGATGAAGCATGAAAATATGATTGAAAAGGCTCTATTCCCTAAGAAGGTTGGTAATTGCATAGTTGAAGGCGACTCTGCTAAGACCCCGAAGGGGTCAAATATCAGTAGTAACCCCAGGTTGAGCGAAGCGAAACCTGGGGGACGTAATCCTCTACAGGATAACGACCTCGAAGAGGTCGAACCTACCCTCTTGGAAAATAGAATAATTGAAAAAAAGCAGGATACACCGATTCAAATAAATACGCCAGAAGCATGTATGCGGATTGCGTTGACGTTGGCGAAAAAAGCCGCCAGCCTCGGCGAAGTTCCTGTTGGAGCCGTTGTGCTGCATGACGGCAAAATAATTGCACGGGCATACAACCAGGTCGAGATGCTGAAAGACGCCACAGCCCATGCGGAAATCCTTGCCATTACGCAGGCAGAAGCCGCTATCGAAGATTGGCGGCTGACGGAATGCACGCTGTTTGTCACCAAAGAGCCGTGTGCCATGTGTGCGGGTGCCATGGTCAATGCACGCCTTGGACATCTGGTCTATGCATGTCCCGACCCGCGCATGGGTGCCGCAGGCTCCGCATTGAACATCACGTCTTTCCCTGGGATGCTCCATACGGTTGAAGTCACATCAGGGCTTCTTGAAGACGAGGCGCGTGAGATTCTCCAGGATTTCTTCAGGCGCCGCAGGGCTGGGGAAATTCCCCCCGCAGGGCATTTCCCCGATGGCGAGCGTTCCATCATGGTCTGAAGAAAAGTAATTATCCAACTATCACATTTTCAAAATATTGAAAGGAACCAATGATGGGAAAAATAATCACCAATGACTTCTCATGGTCCATTTCGAGGGCCGCCCTGTTCCAGACATGCCAGCGTGCCTATTATTTCCATTATTATGGCTCATGGGGGGGGTGGGACAAAAACGCAGATACCACAAAACGAACGCTTTACATTCTAAAGCAAATGAAGACTCTCGCCATGTGGGCGGGGACCATTGTCCATGACACCATTAGGGAAACCCTGACCTCCTACGCCAAAGGCACCATCGTCTTTCCTGACACGGCGATGCTCCAGAACATCGCCGTCGAAAAAATGCGTTCTGGCTGGCGGGAGGCGGTCAAGAAAACGTATCTCGAATCCCCCAAGGCAACCAATCTTTTTGAACTCTACTATGGCAATGGCGTGTCGCTTCCACGTGAAGTCACCGACGCACTGAAGGCACGAGTCCTCGATTGCATGGAGAACTTCTCCTTGTCGCCAGCCGTCGCAAAACTCAAGGCAACGCCATTTGCACAATGGCGCCCCATAGACACCCTGGACAATTTCCAGATGGACGGACTGAAAATCTGGGCCGCACCCGACTTCGCCTATTCGGACCAGGACGGTATTTTCCACATTATCGATTGGAAAACGGGGAATGAAAACAAGGAAAGCCTGCGCCTTCAACTGGCGTGCTATGCGTTATTTGCCATTCAGAAATGGTCCGTCGGATTGGATAAAATCGCATTGGAAGGTGTTTTCCTTCGAGACGGGGGGCGCATTTCACCCTATTCCATCAATCAGGAACATCTGGAAGCCGCAAAAGAGCAAATTAGGCGTTCCGCACAGGCAATGGAGTCGAAAATCACCGACAAGGAAAAGAACCTAGTCGATGAGGAATCCTGCCCCTGCTCCCCATCCCCAGACCATTGCTCGAATTGCTTCTTCCGCCAAGTCTGCCCAGCAATCAATTGATTAATTTAGATTTATACAACCGAAAAGAAGGAGCCAGAAACTGATGAAACTGACCTTATGCATCCTTTTCTCCATCGTTTTCCTCCTCACCTCACCAGCCAATGCGCAAAAGAAAAAGAATAAAGACGCGTCAAAGGCAAAATCATCCCAAAAGGAAGAATTGATTGTCAACGGCGATTTGGAGGCCGGAAAGGGCAGAACTCCTAAAGGATGGTCCAAATTTGACGGCATCACGCAAAAATGGGATACAGAGGGCAATCCTGGAAAGTGCCTTCTGCTTGACACCTCTGTGCTCCAAAAGGACAAAAAGGAATTCACCGCCGATGAAGAGGCTTTCAAGGCGAAGAAGACAAAGAACAAAGGCGGACAATATGATGTTGTTGGTGCGCATGAAGGTGCCTGGGCCTATTGCGCGCCAATAGATGTCTCGCCAAAGGATTCGTGGTTCATTCTCTCCTGTGACGTCATGGCACCAGGCAAATCCGACGAGATCATGTATCCGCAAATTCTTGTAAGGGGATTCGTGCCAATCACGGAAACATCTGACAATGATTCAGCCGTCTGGTATCATCATCATTTCGGACCAGAGGAAGGCGGATATGAAGACATGTTCGGTTCAAAAGACCTGATTCGCAAACCACGCGTCGGTGACTGGAAAATGGTATATCGTTTTTCCATGGCGTGCCGTACCCCTGTACCCAATACCTTCAGGCATTATGAAGTCGCATTCAACATTTCCAAAATGAAGCGTTTTCGTCCGACACGACTGTTGATAAAGCCATACGCCTATTGGCCCGCAGGAATTTACAGATTCGACAACATTTCCCTTCGCCGTTGCACTGCTGAAGAGGCAAAAGCCGTGAATGACAACAGACCGTCTATCAACGAAGTAGTTCAGTAAGGGATATTCAACAGCCGACAAAAGACAAATTGACAACATCTAATATTATCTTATCACTTTACCTAACATTGTCCATGAAACATATCAAGACATTATTCATCCTGTCTCTTCTTGCTGGTATAACGTCACTTGCACAGAAAATGATAATTCCAGAAGCGCCTGACGGACAAGTCCTCGCCGATATTCTTGACTCGCCACGTGCCGTCGTCTGGGACCGTGCCGCCGTCCTCCACGGATTTTTCAAACTCGGAGACGGAGACAAACCCGCTACCACCGATACGCAAATCCGCGTCTTCCACCATGCGGGGACGCTTTACTACGCCGCATGGTGTCCCTGCCCAACACCGCCAGTCTGCAACAACAAGGGACGCGATTCCTCCGCTTGGGCCGACGAAAGCGTTGCACTCTTCATCCGCGTGGACGAAGGCGGAGCCGCGCCGACATTCTGCCAACTTTGCGTCAACTGCGTCGGCGAACTCTACGATGAAAAGGGCAAGGACGCATCTGCCTGGAACGCACCGTCTTTCAATGCGAAAGCGCATCGTTTCAACAGTGGCTATGTCATCATCGGTCAAATCGCCATGGCAGATCTCGGTATCACGGGACCGCTCCACGGCAAAACCGTCTGCCTGAACTTTGGCCGCCTCCGCAAAGACAAGGACGGACGCGAATACACAACATTCTCCATGCTTGGGGATAACTCAATCCGCTCTTACGGCCAGCCCGACAAGTTCCCTTCATTCTGTTTTGGCAAAGATTCCGAGGGGCAAAAGGCAGACTACTCATTCTCCGAATATAAAAACTACTGCATCGACGGAGATTTCGAACTTGGAAAGTCTGCACGTTGGACGGGGCTCCACGGATCCAACACCTCCAAATGGCATCAGTATTCAGGCTACAATGGCTTCTATCTTGGAACTGAAGACGTTGGCGTAACCTGCAAGGCATTCCACAAAATCGCCCTACCCACCGTCGGCACTCGATGCCAACTGTCATTCACATCGCGCTTTGGAACCATCGAAGCCCCTAACTGGAAGCCAGTCCGAATCCATTTCCTCAATGCAAATGACAATGAACTAGGTATTTGGGATGGGCCAGGGATTGGAAATCTCGGCGGCGGCATGGGCAACAAGAGTTTCGATATCTTCTCCGATGTGTTCACTGTCCCCAAGGATGCCGTCGCCGCATACGTTGAAATGCATGTCATTGGACCTGGCAGCCTGTATATCGACAACGTCTGCGTCAGGAAATTCACTGAAATAGCCTACAAGCCTACGGCAGTGAGTCCCGCCGATGGTGCCGTCCTCCACGACCCTACCGTTGCTTTCCAATGGAAACTGTTCAAAAATAAGGACATGCAGGCAGGAACGATGACCATTCAGGTCTCCACGACACCCGATTTTCTAGGGCAGGCTTCCTCCATGATGCCCGCAGCAGAGTGCATTGAGTTCCCCGAATGTCCGCCCGCTGGACCTTGGACAGAAACGCTCCCGCATGACGGCAAGTGGTTCTGGCGCATCAAATTCGATGGACAATACGGCGGCACCTGGTCCGAAACGTCATCATTCACATTGTCCGTAACGCCTGAAAACGAGACGATTCCACCAACAATCGGCCCGATGTCGCCACGTGCCCGTTTGAATCAACGCCCCGCCACAGTTATCATGCCAATCAATGATGGTGCCATCTCCTCTGGCATTGCCGAAGTCAAACTCTTCATCAACCGAAAGGACTGCACTTCAGACGCGTCTTTCCAAGATGGCAAACTGACATTCAGCCTCCCAAACGACGGCAAAGACTTCTACGAAATCGAATGCCGTGCCACAGACAAAAACGGCAACAAGAACGTTGAATATGATTTCATCTCCACACGGCCAGGCAAGAACATCGGCAAACTTGACGCGCAAAATTTCATCACCATCGACGGCAAGCGAATCTTCCCAATCGCCGATTATGCGAACATGACAGAAAGCGCTTTCACGTCCTTTGATGTCATGGGTTTCAACTGCAACCTCTCGCCGTGGATGACGCCAGAGACGCCACGCATCTATCCTTTCCTAGCCGCCGCCACGCGCGCAGGCATTGGCCACATCGTCTTTTTCGGACCATCTGGATTCCATTGCAAAGGCATCATCCCGAAAGGATCCCGCGCCGACAAGAAAATCACGGAAAATCAATGCAAGGCGTTGAAGAAAATGGTCGGTCATCCAGGCGTCTGGGGAATCTACATCGGCGATGAATCCATGGACGGAGGCTTCAAAATGTCCGCCTATCAGGATTTCTACAAGGCCATGAAAGAAGCCGCACCCGAGTTTCTCATCTGCTGGCTGCCGACATACGGACGGACTGAAAAGCAGATATGGTCGGAAGCAGCAAAGGCCTGCGATTTTTTCATCTGGGACAACTACGCATGGCACCGCCAGGAACTGCACAAGTTCATGTCTGATTTTGACAATATCTCCGCATGGAGCAACCATCATCCCGCCATCAATTGCATGGAGGCGCACTCGTATGCCGCCGATTGGGGCAAAAAGGTCCAGCGTTTTCCACCGTATGATATCCTGCGTTTCAATGCCTACGCGCCTATCGTCTGCGGTTCGCGCGGCCTTGCGGTCTACGTCCAGAACATCCGCCGCGTAGATTATGGCAAGGTCAATGCATACGCTGACTCGAATGAACCTGATTATCAGAAAAGACTGGCGAAAGTCATCAGAAGCGTCATGGATATCAAGGACTTTCTGCTGGAGGACGATCAAAAGGAAACGCCCTTGACCACCCTTTCTGGACAGTCAAGGACGCTAGTCAAAAAACACAACGGCAACTATCTGGTCATTGCCGTCAACCCGTCTTCTGAGCCCTCCGTCCTCGCCATCAAAGATGGCCTGTCATTGCTTGATATGGAGACCAACAAGACGGTTTCTGGCCAGATCACGCTTCCAAAATTCGGAGTCTTTGTCGGCAAATATGCTGTTGCGGATGAGAAATGAGAATTACGACCTCATAGGTCGAACCTGTCTTGTGGAACAGAGCGTGAGCAAACTGCGTCAGAATGTCTTTGGAAGCGTGATGTCCTCCCCATGCAGTTTGAACATCGCCTCCACGGCAGTTGTAAGCAGTTTCAGTCCCGCACGGTATTCCATTTCCTGTTCAAAGGCCTCGTAGCCTCCTGCAACAATGGCATTGACAGGACAGATGTAATTGAGATAATCCGTTGAATTATAAAGGACAAACGCCTTTCTGAACGGACTGTGCCATTTGATTTCCAGACCAATCTCCGTCAGAAGTTCCCCTGGCACACCGATGAAGCATATATCTCCGATTACAAGCAACTGCAATTCCATGTCGAAGCATTCCGCATTCATGAAGCGTCGGTTAAGATGTTCTTTTGGAAAACCAGGCTTGAATTTTGTCGAAAAGGGAGCGCGCATTGTTTTCAACTTTGGATTTTCAATACGAAAACGTGCAGGGTTTTCAAAAGCGTTCACCATTCCCAACATGACTTCTCTGGCGATGGGTTTCGCGATGGTGTCGATGTTCTGCCAGCCGATTTCAGAATCCTTTGGGAACATATCACCCGCCGCGCCAGTGACGAATGTGCAGTGTGCCTTGGAGTTTTCCTCTATGATTGCCCTGATGGCGGCAGGGTAGTCCGCAGTTATGGCATGTCCACCAAGCCCCCTGCAATGGGAAGCAAGCGGATGTGCCGCATAATTGACTATGACCTCAACAGGCTGCCGCGTTGAAGTGTCACGGAAGAATAACATCCCGATTTCAGGGTCGGTAATGCCATCGGACAATGGCTCAAGTTCCCGATGGACAAACAGTGTCTTGCAGATGTTCTCTGGACCGCAGTAGCGGCGGCTCGTGTTGACAAATGACCTGGCGGAATAGAAATAGACATCGACTTCCCGCCATTGCTTATCCAACGCCTCCTTGAATGCGCTTTCAACGGCGGCGATCAGTTTCCTGCAATAGGCATCATTTGTCGGGATACGCCAATTTGAACGCGTGTGCGGTCCGCCATGCGTGTGCGTGCAACTGAGGATAATGTCCTCTTCCAAAGCCCCAAGGAGTGTGGCGCATTTGGTGCGAATCGTGTGAATCAGAGGAAATTCCATGCCGATAAGGTCAAAACTCAAAAGAGCGGCCTTGTGTTCGCCATCGTCCATGATCACTGCATTTGTGAAAAGATCATCATGGATTTCCCACGTCTCGTCATGCGGACCGTATCCCGCGATTTCAGTACCGACTTCGGGAGTGATTTTCTGTTCAAAGGTAATGATTTTCATAGGCTTGACTCTTTGATTGACTCTTTGTAATCGACACTACTAGGCAGTTGGACGTTCACGATGAATCGTTATGGAAACCTGTTCAACCTTTGCGCGTGGATGGGGCTTCGTCACGGTGATGTCCACTGCGGCGGCGTCAGAGGCTTTTTCAAGACATAACTTGGCGAGATTCTCCGCCAGCGATTCGATGAGATTGTAGGAGGACGACTCCGCGAAGTCGATGATTTCCTGCGTCAGTTTGTCGTAGTCGATGGCATCGGCCAAATCGCCGCTAGCGGCGCATTTGGTGATGTCCGTGTAAATTGTCACGAATATCTTGACTGGCCGCCGCACATTCCGTTCTTCAGGATAGCAACCTAGAATGCTGTTGATGCTGATATTCTGCAATTGAATCGTGTCCATGTTTCCCAATTAATCCGATTTGTTTGTGTTTTGTTTCAATGCCGCCACAGCAGCGGCAATAACTTCCTTCGGAGCATCGTATGGACGGTGCTTCGCATATTGTGGATACGCATTTGCAAGTGCTTCTGGCGCATTGCCAGGAACATAGCGCCAGCGATGATACAACCATGTGTACTGTTCGGGATACTCCCTGATCAATTCCTCGAACAACACAAGAATGTCCTGCGATAATTCGACATCAGAGGCATATTCTGAGACTTTTTTCGGCAATTTACGACCGATGAAGGCGAATTTTCCATCCTCCATCCGAACCGACGCCGCGACAATGACCATCACGTCAAGTTTTCGCGCCAACGCGGCAGGCAAAGGGCTGATGGTAACGGGAAGCCCAAAGAAATTCGCGAAAATGCCACCGTCCCGTGGCGAGACATTCTGGTCAACCAACAGCCCGACCGTGCATTTTTCATGAAGCGCATGAAGCACCTTTCGTGCGGCCCCTACGCGCGGGATGATTTTCAGCCCATTCCTCTCGCGTGCCGCAAGCAGCACATCATTCAAATGCGGATTGCCCAACGGTTCCGCAACTGCGCATGAATCAACGCCATACAACGGTGCCGCCTGGCCGATGATTTCCCAGTTCCCCAAGTGCGGCAGACACATGATGCCTGGCCTCCCTTTGCACTGCTCCAGTATTTCTGCCGACGGCTCATATACCATTGACAGCAAATCGTCAGGATGCTTCAGCAGGTGTATGACCTCCAAGCCAGTCAATGCGACATTGCACAGGCTCTTCCGCACCAACTCATGCCTCTTGTCCGTCGTCATTTCGGGAAACGCGACAGCGACATTCGCCAGTGCTTTCTTGTAGGGAGCCATCCCGAAAAAAGAAGTCACGCCAGCGGCAAATGAAGCCAGTTTCCTTGCAGAACGCGGGGAAAGATTGCCAAGGAACCAAAGCACAGGCGGAGTCACAACGTTCATAACGCCGTTGCGAACGCTGATTTTCAGATTCTTTAACTTTTTCCGCAGCGCCATGAAAGACAGAGACTTGCTACATCCAACTATTCGACATACACGGTTTCATCTGCCCGAATACCAGAGAACTTGCCGCTGTTCGCCGCAACATCCTCGGCATCGGCAAATGTCCGAGGCGACAGTTCAATGACGGCATTCTCTGGCACTGAAATGCCTGCTTCCGCCAGCCAGCGGTGTGCTCGTGCATTGAGCGCAGCCCTGCAAGATGCGGGAGAATCATCGCCCTCCGCATTCTTGACAGGCGCAAATTGTTCGGCGCGTTCCACTTCCAAAATCAGAGGATTCTTCGCCAGCGGTAGTGCGTCGAACAAAAAGAACTCCAGTTTGATGGCATTCGGAGAATCTGGCTTGATGACTATCCCCTCTTCATTGAGGCATGGTACTTTTTTGTGCGCCACGTGGGGGACGAAATCTGTATTGCCCTCGGCGATATTCCTAATGAAATCGCGAGAGATCACATGCATCGCAGGGCTGCCCGCACGATAAGTCAGTTGACCGTCCGCGTCTTTTTGCTGTAGAAGAGCCATCGGCATGTCGGAGTATTCCACGATGACAAGTTTGCCATCCAAATAGCAAAAATGTCCCAGTTTTTCCATCGGATCCCGCTTGATGAGTGCACGGGAGGACATATCTGACCCTGTAAGATCATGCAATCCAATAAACAACGGGTCCGTAACGCAAATCAGCGGATTGTCCACCTGCCAGTAGGAAAGGATGGTGATGCCACGTTTTTCCATATCCGCGATGGCACCAGAATCATAGAGCGCTGCAAATGAGCCTCCATGGCCATTCGGCGACAGTGCCAGCGAATCTTTCGCGGCAAGAAGTGCCTTTCCGTCAGGCGCGATGGCTGGAAGCATCCCCTGGGAGAACATCATGACGTTCTCTGGCTTCAGCCCAAAATACCCATGCTCATGGAAAAATGCACGCGTGGCTTCGTCATTCACAACAGATGTCATGATATACCAGGGGATTGTACAGCCATATTTTTCCTGACTGCGCAAAATCGCCTCGGCAAACAACTGGAAAAGGCTCTTGTGCTTGATAATGGTCACGGGATACGTCCCCTTTGGGGCATCGTAGCCAAGACGCGTCCCCTGGCCGCCCGCGACTGTAAATGCCGCGACCTTCCCTGCCCTCAACAGTTCCTTTCCATGCTCCCGAGCCTTGTCCTGGAACGCCTTGTCCTCGGCATCTGACGGCTTCAAGGAATGGTATTTTGCGGGAACTAGACGCTCAAACGGGATTTCAGGGCCTTTGCCAGCCGCCGCAGCAGCGGCCCATGCAGAAACCTTCTGCCAGTTGATGCCGCGAATCTGCTTTTCAAGACTGATGCGCTGACCATCGGAAAGTTCGTCCCAATATTTCAGCAAATGAGTTTGGTTGAACGGATTCAGATAATCTAAGAGTTCCTGCTTGGTTGACATGACTGATTTTTCCTCGGCTTCTGTGCCTGATTGTAAACAAAAGACACGTTAATGTAATGCCATTGGGGAAAAATTAAACCATGCAATACATAAAAATGAAGCAGGAATGAGGATTCGATACCGCCAACGGTTCTCACGGGCGGAATTTCTTCTCCAGCATCGCCATTTCCCTGCTGAAATCCTGATTGGCCTTCATGCGCTCCTCAATGCTGTTTACCGCATGTAGAATTGTCGCATGGTTCCTTGAGAACTGGTCTCCAAGTTCAGGATAGGAAACCTTCATCAACTTCCGCGCCAGAAACATGGCAACCTGCCGAGGCAATACAATACTGGCAAGACGACGCTTGCTCGTCATGTCAGAGAAACGGATGTTGTAGAAATCGGCGACCTTGCGCTGAATCATCTCAACAGTCAATTCAGGGGTGCTTTCCTCCTTGAGCATCTCCGACAGGGACATTTCAGCCATTTGAATGTCAACCGCACGATGATCCATGGTGGAACGCAAAACCAGATTCAGCAACGCACCCTCCAGACGACGGACATTCGACTTCAGATTGTTTGCAAGGAATTCAATGACTTCTTCCGACAATTTGACTTCCTGAGTCTCCTGCTTCTTTCGGAGAATCGCAAGGCGTGTCTCAAAATCTGGTTGCTGGATATCAGCCGTCAACCCCCATTCAAACCGCGACACAAGGCGTTTTTCAAGATTCTGTATCTCCATGGGCGCTTTGTCCGCAGTCAGCACAATCTGCTTATGGTTTCCATGAAGCGCGTTGAATGTATGGAAGAATTCCTCCTGAAAACCTGCACGGCCCGCGAGGAATTC
>JAGCTA010000227.1 GCA_017963875.1 Victivallales bacterium
CTAATTGGTCTTCGGGAGTGCCGCTGCCGCCATGAAGGACAAGCGGGACCTCGCCTGCTGCTGCCTTGAGTTCCTTCAACAATGAAATATCCAGGCGCGGCGCGGAAATATACACGCCGTGCGTCGTGCCGATGGAAACCGCAAGAGCATCGACATGCGTCTTCTCAATGAAACTGACAACGGCCTTGGGGTCGGTAAATGTTGTATTGCAGTCCTTTCTGATGCCGTTCTCGCTGCCGCCGTCCGCCGCGCCAGTGATTCCAGAGGCAACATGGCCCAGTTCCGCTTCGACGGCGATGCCTTTCGCATGCGCAAGTTTCGTGACTTCTGAAGTCAGCCTGACGTTCTCTGCAAAATCCTTCGCCGACGCGTCAATCATGACGCTCTGGTAATTCAAATCGATACACTTGCGGCACGTTTCCACATCGACTGCATGGTCAAGATGAAGACAGACAGGGACCTTGACCTGCTGCGCAGCATACAAGGCGCTGTTATGCCAGTATCCAATCGTCGCATCATCCACAATATCAGCAAGCAAGGATGCCAAGATAACAGGTGAGCCAGCCTCCTCAGCCGTCTCCACGGCAGCACGCATCATAGTCGTATTTGAGACATCGAACATCGGCACGGCATAATGCCTTTTCGATGCATCGGCAAGCATTTCATTGAAACTGACAATAGACATGGCAAAAGACTCCTGAAAAATACTGTAAAACGATATCAGCACCATGTGATGAGCGTGGAATTCGTACCATTATTTAATTTAATCAAAGCACCCCAGTCTGCAAGTTGACAGATGTCAAATTCGTGAAAACCATCTGACCAAATCTATAATGCGACCATCTCAGGCGTTTTGTCTTTTTCTGGCATATCTCCAACCACTCTAAAACCTCTAGAAAACCCACGATATAAGTCCCTAAAAAAAACGCCCCGCAACGGCATCTCCTTTTCAGGAGACGACACACTGCGGGGCATTCCAAAGCACCTTGACAACGTCATCGTCAAGGTATTTTACATACACGTCAACTCATTACTTCAGATATGCGGCGACATGTGCGGCAACGCCTTCTGCGGTGAAACCGTATTCCTTGGCCAAGACTTCCTTCGGCGCAGAAGCACCAAAGTGGTCGATTCCAAGAACCAGACCATTCGAGCCGACATAGCGTTCCCAACCAAACGTCGTACCAGCCTCGACCGCAACGCGTTTCGTGCAGGTCTTCGGCAGAACCGATTCCTTGTATTCTGCGCTCTGCTTCTCAAACAATTCCCAAGACGGCATGGAGACGACGCGAACTTTCTTGCCCTTCTCACGAAGCAGTTTCGCCGCGCCAAGGACCGTGCCGACCTCAGAACCCGTACCAATGAGAATCACATCGTAATTTTCATCGCATTCAACGACATACGCACCCTTGGAAACATCCATCTTGTTGGCAACGACGTCCGCGGGGAGATTCTGGACTGTCTGACGAGTCATGCACAAGATGACAGGGCCATTAGCCTGCATGGCGACCGCCCATGCCTGGGCGACTTCGTTCGATTCTGCAGGGCGGATGACCGTCATGCCTGGAATTGTGCGGAACATCGCCAACTGCTCAATCGGCTGATGGGTCGGACCGTCTTCGCCGACGAAAATCGAGTCGTGTGTGAACACGAAGATTTCGTGCAGGTTCTGAATGGCGGCAAGACGCATCGCGGGCTTCATGTAGTCTGAGAAGACCATGAATGTCGAACTATATGGAATAGCAAATCCAGCAAGCGCAAGACCGTTTGAAATCATGCCCATGGCCAGTTCGCGGACACCGTAATGGATGTTGCGGCCTGCACGATTTTCAGGGCTGAAGTCGCCATAGCCTTTGATGTAGGTCTTCGTGCTGGGGTTCAAGTCGGCGGAACCGCCCGTCAGAGACGGAACCAGTTTGGCAACCGCCTGCATGATGGCACCGCCTGAATTGCGGGTCGCGTCCGCCTTTTCGGGAACGGCCTTCATCAGTTCTTCCTTGATGTTGGCTGGAACTGCCTTGGTAGTCAGAGCATCGTACAATGCCTTCTTCTCCGCGTCAAGTCCTGCGACAAATGCGTTGAACTTCGCGTTCCAAACATCGTACTGCTCTTTCTTCTCGGCGAGTTTATCGGCGATCAGAGCGCGGACATCGTCATCGACGACGAAGGACTTTTCTGGATCGAATCCCAGTTTGGCCTTCGTGGCCTTGAGTTCGTCCTCACCGAGCGGTGCGCCATGAGTCTTCTCGCTGCCTTCCAGGTTGGCGCAGCCTTTGCCGATTTTCGTCTTGCCGATAATGATCGTCGGTTTGCCCTTAGTCACGCGTGCAAGGGCGATGGCGGCGCGGATCTGCTTGACGCAGTTGCCGTCGATATTGATGACGTTCCAGCCATAGGCAGCGAAACGACCGCCGACATCCTCGCTGAACGCAATGTCCGTATTGCCTTCGATTGAAATATCGTTGTCGTCATAGAAGAGGACGAGGTTGTCGAGTTTCTGATGACCAGCGATAGCACACGCCTCGTGACTGGTGCCTTCCATGATACAACCGTCGCCGCTGATGACGAACACCTTCTGGTCGAAGAGGCAATCGCAACCACCGACCATTGCTTGGAACTGCTTCAGACCGATTGCCATGCCAACCGCAGATGCGAGTCCGCTTGCCAGCGGTCCAGTCGTCACTTCAACGCCTGTGGTATGGCCGTATTCAGGATGGCCAGGGCATTTGCTTCCCCATTGGCGAAACTGCTTCAGGTCGTCCAGCGTCAAGCCGTAGTTGAAAAGATGCAGCAATGAATAGATCAGCATTGAACCATGACCTGCGCTCAAGACAAAACGGTCACGGCCAATCCATTTCGGGTCGGCTGGATTGAAGCGCAGGAAATCTGACCACAATGTAAACGCAAAGTCTGCGGCTCCCATCGGCATGCCAGGATGGCCTGAATTTGCCTTCTGGACACCGTCCGCACTCAGCAGACGAACCGTATTGATGGCTTTTTTGAAAGTTTCGCATTTGCATTGGCACGACATGATGTTTCTACTCCTTTTCGTTGTTTTTTTACATCGTGCGTCTCGTGTAGGAAACGCAATTACATATAGGAAACAATTGTTTTTTCCGATTTAATCGAATCTACTCCTCAATTTCAGTCACGGCGTGTCCCCCGCCTGTCCGTAGATAAGCCTCTGCGAACATGTCCAGGTCACCATCCAGAACCGCGCCGATGTTGCTAGTCTCTGCGTCGGTACGCAAGTCCTTGACCAACTGGTATGGCTGGACCACGTATGAGCGGATTTGATTTCCCCAGGCATTGTCGCCTTTCGCGGCGGATTCCGCGGCGATGGACGCGCGACGTTTGCTGTCCTCCAAATCATATAGACGCGCTCGCAGAATTCGCATGGCGTTGGCCTTGTTCTTATGCTGCGAGCGCTCGCTCTGGCATGTCACAACGATATTTGTAGGAAGATGGGTGATTCTGACAGCCGAGTCTGTGCGGTTGATGTGCTGTCCGCCCGCGCCAGAAGCGCGGAATGTGTCAATACGCAAATCAGACTCCGCGATTTCTATTTTGATGTCATCATTGATTTCAGGGAGGACATCCACGGAGGTAAATGACGTATGGCGGCGTTTGTTGGCATCAAACGGCGAGATTCTGACAAGCCGATGAACTCCCTTTTCCCCTTTGAGATAGCCGTAGGCAAACTCACCTGAGACTGTCATGGTCACAAGTTTAAACCCCGCCTCGTCACCAGGGACGATATCCACGACGTCATATTTGAACCCCCTCTTGTCGAACCAGTGCGTGTACATGCGGTAAAGCATTGCGCACCAGTCGCATGCCTCTGTACCGCCTGCGCCTGGGATAATGGTCATGATAGCATTCTGGTTATCCATCTCCCCAGAAAGGAAACTGACGAGTTCCAGACGATCCAAATCGGTGCTCAGGCTTTCCCAAATGCCATCCGCATCTTTGTACAACTCCGAATCATCGCCTTCAAGTTCAGCCAACTCCGCCAGTGTCTCGAAATCGCCAACGCGAGCCTCCATTTTTCCAAAAGGCTCCAGAACTCCCTTCACTGCACTAAGTTCGCTGACGGTGTTCTGTGCGGAATCCGCATGTTCCCAGAAATCTGGACGAGCCATCTTCGCCTCAAGCAAATCCAGTTTCTCTTTTTTTGTGGCAACGTCAAAGAAACCCCCTCAAGTGTTCGAGGCGCTCTTTTGCCTCGGCCACTTTACGCGCTAATTCTTCGTGTGTCATGATAATTCGCCCTTGATTATATGAATCCAAACCACACATTTTCCATAATCTGTGGCATTAAGCAGTAAAACACCATAATATACACCACAATTAATTGACTTGTGAATTTTTTGCATGATATTTTGTATTTTTACCTGCATATTTTTTCTTCACCTATTCCGATAATCAATGAAACCCATCATAAAAATCAACAACGTATGCTTCAAATATGATTCACGTGAAGTACTCCATGATATCACGCTAACCATTTCAGAAGGCATGTTCGCCGTCATCGTTGGCCCCAACGGCGGCGGGAAGACCACGTTGCTCAAACTCATCCTAGGCCTGCTCAAGCCTCGATATGGTTCCATTTCCGTCTTCGGCATGCCTCCAGAACAGGCCCGAACCAGCATCGGATATGTGCCCCAGGCAATCCTTTTCGATGACAGTTTTCCAGCGACAGTCCTCGACATCGTCTTGATGGGGCGCATTGAACGACATTTTTTCAGCATCTACAGCAAGAAGGACAAAGAAACCGCCCTCCGCTGTCTAAAGGATGTCGGTCTGGATGAACTAGCGGAACGCCCTTTTGCCGCATTGTCAGGCGGAGAACGCCAACGTGTGCTCATCGCCCAGGCAATTGCATCACAGCCCAAACTGCTTATTCTGGACGAACCAGGAGCCAACCTCGACCCTGCTTCCGCAAAAACATTGTTTTCACTACTCAAAAAACTGAACCAGGAACTGACAATTCTGATGGTCTCCCATAATCTGGAGATCGTCTCAAACGTCGTATCCCACATCATCTGCCTCAATCATACGGCTGACATGCATGACATCAATCAGATGCACTGCGATCCTCTGACAGGCGAATGGCTTCATATCCAGCATGACTCATGTCCTGTCGCCGATGCGGATTTACACCCAGACAAACATTGCCATCCAGGCGAATAGCCTTTTTCATTCATTTCAAATATATGTTTTTCAGCGATTTACATAAATATGTTTTTCTTCAGCATTCCGTGCTTGCCATTGTATTGGCGAGCATCGCCTGCGGAATAGTCGGCGGCTATGTTGTCGCACAGCGCCAGAGTTACATGATTGGCGCAATATCCCATTCATTGCTTGGCGGCGTCGGTCTTGCCCGTTATCTCCAGGTGGTCCACGGTCTTCTCTTCATCACACCGATTGCGGGGGCTTCCATCGCGGCAGCCATCGCCTCAATGCTCATCACTGTTCTGACGATGAAAACCAAAGCACGCTCTGACGCAGTTCTCAGCGCCGTATGGACGATGGGCGTCGCCCTAGGCGTCAGTTTCATCTCAATGACACCAGGTTACGCAGAAGACCTTAACAGTTACCTTTTCGGCAGCGTCCTTCTCGTCTCCAAATCTGATCTCGTGTTCATGACAATTTTGGACTTACTCATCGTCGTCGTTTCCTTCGCCTTCCACAACCGATTTCTTGCCTACTGCTTCAGGGCGGAAACGCTGGAACTACGAGGTCTTTCAGCGACCGCCACGGCATTGATGCTTAACTTGCTTATAGCCTTCACAGTCGTACTGCTTTCACAAGTTGTCGGCATCGTGCTCGTACTGGTTCTGCTCGTTCTTCCAGCCGCGATTGCCGCATGTTATGCAGTTCATCTGCGCAACATCATGCTTGGGGGCGGCCTGATCTGCCTTTGCGTTTCCATGATTGGCATTTTCATCAGTTACGAACACGATTTGCCGACGGGAGCGACAATCATCGAACTGATTGTCGCCCTCTTCCTCATGGTCAGCATCATCAACGCCATTAGGAAAGTTTTTTCCTCAAAAAAGAACAATCTTGCACAATAGAACGACTTTTCCTGCGTTTCCTGTATAAATTTCCCATTGGAACAAAATATAAAACTTCCCCTAAACAAAACAACAAACACCCCAACAAAGGACAGCAATCATGAAAAAAATGCTAACACTGCTCACCCTTGCATGCTTTGGATTTGCCATCGCACAGGAAGCCCCCAAACCAGAAGCCGCAAAGGAAGGAAATGTTCCACCACCGCCTGCAAAAGAGCAAGTTCCGCCGCCGCCAGCCAAACCTGGACAGCGCTTCGACAGAGCAAACATGCGCGCGCAGATTCTTGAACGCCAGCAGAAGCGTCTCACGACTTCCGCACAGGAAATTCTTGCAAAATACGACACTAACAAGGACGGCAAACTCGATGATGCGGAAAAAACAGCCATGAAGGCCGATTTCGAAAATGCCGAAAAACTTATCCACATGTCAAGAGACTATCGACTCATTGAACGAATCGATGCCAATGGCGACATGATCCTGACCAATGACGAACTTGAAAAACTGCCAGGGGCATTCTCTCCACACGCACCTGGCGGACGCAACCCCAATATGCGCCCAGAAAACCGCCCGCCACGCCCACCGAGACGCCCCCCCATGGGACCTAAGCCACCTCAGGGCAATGACGCACCCCCAGCCCCA
>JAGCTA010000228.1 GCA_017963875.1 Victivallales bacterium
AAAGCCTCCATCAGCCCCAGATCGCCGCCGCCATGACCACTGAGGATGCCGCCGTCGTTGGATGTCTCCGTATCAATGATGCGTTTTGAGTCATCAAGGAAATGATGGACTTCAATCATCTGACTGTCCGTTTCAATCTCGCCACGCGTACCAAAAATCCGTGTCTTTCGGGCAGTGTGGAAATTAAATGCGTTCATGCTGAAGTTGGTCGTGGAACCGTCTTCAAAGAGGATGTTGACAACCTGGTTGTCAACGACATCATTGTCACACGCATAGACGCAACGGCCATACGGACCGTTGACTAACGCATCGGCAAGGGATTCCCGTGTGAGGACTGGAGCCAGGACGTTTGTCGGCCAAAGGCGCGCTCCACGGTTGAAACGGTCGCGGAAATAAATCTTATAGGCGGAATAGGGGCAGTTTGCCTCGACGGCCTTCGGGCAGGTTTCGCAACGGTCGGTAGCACCGACAGGCTTTTCGGAAGCGCGAAAATGCCTTAGCGTGCCAAAAGACTGGATTTGCTTGCATTTCTTGCCCATGATACACCGCAGCCAGTCAATGTCATGGCAACTTTTTGCTAGGAGCATGCAACTGGATTCCGCCTCATTACGCCAATTGCCTCTGACGAATGAATGCGCCTGATGCCAATACCCGACAGGTTCCAGGTGCTGGATGGTGACAATGTCCCCAATTTCTCCATCGGCGATGATTTTTCGAAGTGCGAGAGTGTATTTTGTGTATCTCAGGACATGGCAGACAGCAAACATGACACCCGCCTTCTTGACAGCCGCCACGATTCGGCGGCAGGCGTCGGCGGTGGGTGCCATCGGCTTTTCGAGCAGGATGTCGTAGCCGAGTCCAGCACAGGCGATGGCGGGTTCCTCGTGCATGCTGTCCTGTGTACAGATGTCGACGTCATCGCACATCTTCGGGAATTTTGCGAATTCCTGCCATGAGTGGAAACGCATGTTTTCAGGAATTCCGTATTCGTCTCCCATCTGGTTGCGGCGAAAATCATCTGGGTCGGCAACGGCGACGATTTTCAGTTCCTGCGGTTCGAGTGTCGCGTAGCGGGCATATCCTCTACCACGTGCCCCAGCCCCGATGACTGCGAGAGTGACTTGTCTTGGCATGGTTCTGTTCCTTTTTCAATGAAATGGATTGCTGTATTGAATTGTCAGTGGAAACAACGTGTCATGGGAATCATATCGTGGCCAGTTTGTCACGCATGGCTTTCAGCGAGCAATATGAGTATCTGGGGTAGAATGGCAATTCGCCAGTTTCCCGCAGGATTTTGCCGTATTTGAAATTGAACGTCCCACGGGCGGTGATGAAACTTCCCCAGAAGCCATAATGCCATTGGACATTTTTGTTAGGCGGCTGAAGATGGTCAATCCATTCCTGCGGAAACCAATCGAGCCAACGCTGCATGCTGTTCAGCCATGACCCCGTGGAGATGGCATCCGCATGAAAGATGAATTCCGCACGGTCGAGGAGCATCTCAAAACACCCTTTCATATAATTGGGATAATCCATGAAGGAATATGGACGGCAGAAGTTCGCAATATGGAATCCCAGGCGGTTGTTGTCTGCCGAGACGGTGGGATTGTGCCTGAAGCATCCACATTGATAGCGCAGGCCTTCGGAACGGTCGGTGAAATCGCGTTCGCATCTTTCGTCAAGGGTATCCTTGAAAATGGGAAACGCCTTCTCCTCGAATGATTCACGGTCATGGATGTATTTGTGGTATGTGGATTCCGCGGCCATTTCCATTGACTGCCAGCGAGGGTCTTCCCAATGAAGGACATCTGGATTGAGAGTCCCTGGGTTGACGGAGGTCTTTCTGTAAATGTCCACGCGATTGCGCAGGACATCCTTGAAACATTCCTCTGGATGATTCTCTAGCCAGTGGTGAAGGAACCACAATTTGAGTTTGACAATTTCGTAGAGGTATTCCCTGTGCTCTTCAAGTGTTTTGGGTTGTGGATGTGAGTCCATGGTTGCTTGTACAGTTTTTTTCAGTTGTCAATTAGTTTTATGAAGACTATTGTGGTTGAGAAGGCGGCCTAGAAGGTCAAGGAGACTGCCTTCCTAATGGACAGATACGTATGAACAGACGACTGCGGTGTGCAGATGCTGCCGTGTGGCGGGTTTGGCCATGGAATGGGGGCACCCTGCGAGAAGTTAGGACGGCTGGATTAGAATTACTGTTGGGTTGTCGCTGGCTGTGAATCCTGCATTTTCTGCAGTTTGGTAATATTGATGCTTTCAAGATAATATGCATCCAGCGGCCCGATGTATTTGAAAATGTACAGGAATTCAATTTCGTTTTGCGTTGAGAAAAGGACTCCATTGTGCATATTCTGGATTTGCTCGAAGGCTTCTGCGTCTCTGAAAAGTGGAAATTCAGGGGTTGATATGCCGGATGCTGAGAAATTAGGCTTGAAAGTCGCATCCAGCAGAATCTGGCGTTTCTTATCGACAATCATTGTGCGGGAAGTGCGCTGTGATGTGTTTCTGTAGTTTTGAATGAGTTTCTGGCAACGTTCGATGAGCATGTCAGCGGCGGCGACTCCGTAGAAGAAACCTCTGGAATCCAGAAGGGGTGATGCGAAAGTCATTACCAGTTCATGGTTTTGGCCTTTGTCGAAATATGGTTCCGTAATGACAATATCGCCACGTGCCGCCTGCTGCGCCTTGGTGTACCAGAGTTTCGTACGTGGGTCATAGTTTTCTGGAAAATCATTCTTGAAAGGATAGGAGATATGAAGCCCCGAGTTGAAGCCGATGAACGTATTGAACAATGGCGGACGTTCATGCTGGGTGATTTCCATGAGGCTTGTGTTCAGGCGTCGCCCCTTGTTGATTGTACGGCTGCTTCGGAGAATTAGCGACAGGAATGCCGTTTTCATGGGGGCGATTGCCGTCAGTACCTTATTAATGTGTTCTGGTTTCTTTTCAGGCGGAAGTTTGTACAGAAGTGTGTCGAACGACAGTGAGAGATTATTGTATGCGGGGGAGAAAATCAGGCTGTTCGGCTTTGAGCCAAACTCTTTGAAAATGTCAGGAACAGGAACATCCTCTGGAAGAGTCCGTGCATTTTCAAGACGTGTGGCGGCCTCCAGAGCAATGGCGCGTATGCTGTTGGTGTATTCATTCAGGGCATGCTCGAAAATTTCTGCCTTTTTTAGACTGGTGCTTGTAAGGGTTGTAACAAGTTTTTGTCGTTCTATTGTTTGCTTGCTTGCCATATACGCTTTGCCTATGAAGATGGAGTTCGTGGCAAAGAAGATAAGCAGAAAGATCGCCAAAGTGACAAGGACCAGTTTGGCATGGCGTCTGATGAACTTGAAAATACGCTGAAGCCTTTGGTATGGCGACGCAGAGACGATATCTCCCTGAAGATACGCCCGTATATCCTTTCCGAGTTCTTCGGCAGTCTGGTAGCGTTCATCGGGGGAAATGGCCAGCGCTTTTTCAATGATGTAGCACAAATCCGTATCGACATGGCATCCGAATTTATGGACTGGTGTGGAGATGATTGCTTCCTTCGCGATATGAATTGCCTCGTCTGTATCGCTTGGCGAATATGCTGGTTTGAGGAAGGTGATTTCAAAAAGGATAAGTCCAAGCAGATAGATATCGGAGCGTGTGTCGTAAGGTTCGCTGTTGATGACTTCTGGCGCGATATACTGCAACGTTCCAGAAGGCTTTTTCTTCACGAAATTCTTGGTGACCTTTTCGGATATTCCCCAGTCCATGATGTACGTTTCGCCGAAAGCGCCGATCATGATGTTTTCAGGTTTTAAGTCTTTATGGATGATATGCTTGTGATGGACATACGAAATTGCGTCAACGATATTGAGGAAATATCCAAGTCGTTTTTTGAGATTGTCGTTTTCGTTTTTCCTGATATTGCGTGGGGAATTGTGATTGTAGAAACTGACAACATATTCAAGATATTGCTTCAGCGATTTGCCGTGAACCATTTTCATGGCGATGTGAAGACCATTTTCTTGGTCGCCGAAAATCCCGTAAATCGGTATGATGGAGGGATGCTCAAGTTGCGCAGTTATCTGCGCCTCGGTCAGGAAAAGTTTTCTCGCCTTGTCTGATTCGGACAAGTTTTTATGCAAGGACTTGATGGCGACGGTTCTCGAACAGTGCTTGTCATAGGCTCGTGCAATGACTCCCTGTCCGCCGCGTGCGATTTCCTTCTGCATGACGAAGTTGTCGCCAATGTTCTCGAATCCCTCCTGAATGTCTGGAGAAGCATTGATTTCCGCCAAGGAATCCAGTGAAACTTTGCTTTTGTCGTCAAGAGTCGGGCTGGAGTCATTGCTGACGGTTGAGTAGAAATGCATCAACCAATTTGTGACTTTCCAGTTGGTTTTCTCTCGTGATTGACGATGCAGATTCAGAGGCTGCTTCATTTCAGTCGTTTTCGTCCTCTGATCGGAATCGTCTTTGTTTTTCGATGCGTCCAATGCATCGGACATGACGATTGTCCGCTCGGGAGAAATTGAATCATCAGATTGTGATTCGCTCATGGGTGTATTGAGTATGATTATGTGAGGTGGATGAGTTGATTTCTAATCGCAGGGCATGCATTAAAATATACCTTACTATAATAAAACATAATTCAAAAATTAAGAAGTTCAACCCTAAAGATAATAAAATAATCGACTTATAGTCTTTTTTTTGATGACTGTAGAAAAACGAGACATGAGGAAGGCGGCGACATCTCGGGTAGGTATACCTTTGAGGTATACCTTTGAGGCAACTTAAGTATCACATACGTTTGTAAAATAACATATAAGAATTAAATTAAAACAATTAAAATCGTTCAATTCTCCAAATCAAGAAACCGAATCAAGCCAACAATCATGAAAAAAGCATCGTTTACCCAGAATTCTATTTGTTGCATAATTAACGTAAGATATATTTTTACAAGTGCTTTATTTTTGATTGCATTATGTATTCTTACCAATCAGCATCTCCAGGCTGACGAACCGCCTTATGACACTACTGTCGATGGCATCATCTATCACATTGAGAATTTCAAGGCGACAGTGACGGGTGTCGAAGACACAAGCATCATGTTAGGCGGAATTTATTCTGAGGTTGATGGCTTTCCTGTAACAGCAATAGGTGACAATGCCTTCAAAAACTGCACAGCACTTGAGATAATATCAATTCCCGACAGTGTCACATCGATAGGCAACAGTGCTTTCTACTATTGCTCTTCTCTCCAAGCAATTGGGATTCCCACGAGCGTGACCTCGATAGGCGATATCGCTTTCTACCGATGCAAAGCACTCTCTTCAATCGTTATTCCTCATGGCGTCACAACTATTGGGCATGATACCTTCCAGTACTGCACTTCACTTCAAGAGGTTACGATTCCAGATAGTGTGACATCAATTAGTTGGCAGGCCTTTTTAGGATGTACTTCTCTTAAGAATGTCACAATTCCTAGCAGTGTAACCTCAATTGGCGAGAAAGGTTTTAACAACTGCGGTTTGACTAATCTAATTCTTCCCGAAGGGATTAAAAGCCTTAGTTCGCAGGTTTTTGGTTTCTGTCCTCTTCAAAAAACGCTCAACATACCTGCGTCAATGAAATACATAAATGGCGGCGCATTCGGTAATAGCAACAATTTGGAGGAGTTCACCATTTCAGATGGCAATACTTCTTTCCAAGTGCAAGATGGTGTACTGTTCGATGCTGGGATGACACGCCTTGTGGCATATCCGTCTGCCAAAAAAGATACTGTTTTTGTCATTCCAGATGGGATAACCTCAATTTACAATGCATTCTCAGGTTGTAAGTTCCTTCAGGAAATCACAATTCCCAATAGTGTGACTACTATTGCCATGGATACTTTTTTCGGCTGTTCATCCCTCCTTTCAATCACGATTCCAGATAGCGTAACCACAATAGGCAATTCTGCCTTTTCTGTATGTTCATCGTTGAAAAGCATTGTTGTTGGTTCTGGAGTAACAAACATACATGATTCAGCGTTTACAGCCTGCAACAAATTGTCATACGTGCAGACAGACAACGAGTATGTCAAGGAATGGTTTGCCGCCAAGTTCCCAAACGTGCATATTTACGGCATGGACGAGACGCCGACATACGACACCACAGTCGATGGCATTATATATCACGTTGAGAATTTCGTGGCAACGGTGACGGGCGTCGAGAACGATGAAATCAATTCCGTTGCTATTCCTGCCGAAGTGGATGGAGTTCCCGTGACGGCCATTGGTACAGGGGCGTTTGCTTTATGCCGTTATTTGTCAAGTGTCACCTTGCCAGAAGGCATCACGCTGATTGATGACAGAGCATTTATTAATTGTTATAGACTGTCGGCCATCGAATTGCCGTCCACATTGGTGTCGATTGGCACAGAAGCATTCAACTATTGCGAAAGTCTGGCTGCCTTGACGATTCCCGCAAGCGTTGAAATCATTGGAGAATCTGCTTTCGGCGGCCAGAACCAACTCAGCGCAATAGTTGTGGACGAGGGCAATGAACATTTCGTCTCCATTGACGGAGTGCTCTATGAAAAGGATGATGAGGGAGTTCCGACAGTCCTTCTGCGCTATCCGCCGAAGAAGGAAGGGAGTTCGTTCAGTGTCCCGAATGGCGTAGAGGTTTTGTCTGGATATTCATTCTCAAACTGCGAAAAACTGACCACAATAACGCTTTCCGCCAGCGTGGATGATGCGCTGAGTGCCATTGGCGATGGATATGGTGCCCTCAACTACTACGGCAAACTGGCAACCGTCAATGTCGAAGTGGGAAACACGCATTTTTCGTCGCGCGACGGGGTGCTTTTTACCGCCGACTTGTCCGAACTTCTGCTATATCCGCGTGGCAAAAAGAGTAGTGAGTTCACAGTTCCGGCGACTATGGTTGCAGGGGAGTACCTTCTGGCATACGCAAGGAGCCTCCAGAGAATCTTGGTGGAGGATGGCAACGAAGAGTTTGCTTCTCAAGATGGAGTGCTTTATTCCGCCGACTTGTCCACGCTTGTGGTTTATCCTGCTGGACGCAAGGAGGATGTATTTAGAATCCCAGATTCAGTGGAATTGATTTCTGATTCATCATACTTCCGTTACTGGAATTTTAAAGCGCTGATCATTGGCGAGAATATGACAACGGTAAATTTCGATTCTCTTTTTAAAAATTTGTATCTTGTATATGTCCAGACCGACAACGAGGCGGTTGCCGAGTGGTTTGCCGAGAACCGTCCCGATGTCACCGTCGTCGGCATGGACGAGGAGCCGCCTGTGCTGCCATACGACACAACCGTCAATGGCATCATCTACCACATCGAAGGCGGCGAGGCGAAGGTTG
>JAGCTA010000229.1 GCA_017963875.1 Victivallales bacterium
ATTTCGGGAAGAGATTGACGCGGGGGCCTTCGCCGATGGCGCAGGAGAAAAGCTCTGCGATGGTGCGCGCGATGAGCGTTCCCTGGCAGTCCGTGGACAATGTGTGCTTGCCTGCTTGCACAAAACGGAAGGCCTCGGGAAGCCCTGTGATGCAGTCGTCGATTTTCATGCCGTCAAGCAGCATTGTGAAGTCTTTCTTGGATGGTGAGTTGACGGTGAAGTACATCCACTGGTCGTGGGCGGTAGTGAAGGCGATGGACTGGTTGGGATTGACGGTGCGGTTGATGAGTTCGACGGTGAAGTTGTTGAGGCGCTTGCCTTTGGTGGCCTCTGCCTCGGTCGGGATGTCGCGCAAGTTGACGAGATACGTTTCCTCGTAGGCGATCTTGGCATCCGCCTTCGCGATGATCTTGAGCGTAAGTTTCTGGAGACCAGGCTTCATCCCTTTTAGCGTGAAAGTGAATGGCTCTGCTGACGTGAAGGAGACTAGAGGACTTGTGAAACCGTCTGCCACTGCCTGAATCTGATACTGTTCATGCTTGAAGCCTTCGTGAAGCATTCCGTAGAACATGAAAGAGACTTCAGGATGGCTGAGCGGCACTTCGTTGAGGGATGGTGCCCAGGGGAAGAGGCGGGCCTGAGTCACCATGCCTTGGCTACTCGTCGGCTTGCTCTCCGCGATTGCCTTCTCGGTCAGCGGGATGAGTTTGACGTCGGCAACGTCCATCGTGCCTTTCTGGTTGATGGTCAGGATGACCAGGTCGTATTTCTTTGTATCCGAAGATTCAGGAGCCTTGATGACCTTCTCGTATTTCTCCCAGCCGTCGGTGTTTTTCGGAAAGTTCTGAAAGCCTGTCTCGTGGAACCATCCGTTGTCGATGACAAGGATGTTGCCGCGCGACGCGGTGAAGTTGATTGTGCGGACCAACACGGACAGCCTGTAACTTTCGCCAGGAACAAGCGTCAGGTACTTGACGCGTACCTTGTTCTCGTAGCCCTCATTGTCTCCTTCGCACATGGAGAGGTAGTTCAGGCCGTTGGGGCCGCCTGAAGTACGGAAATAGGAGAACGGCTCGGGTGATGACACCCAGAAGTTCGGGCGTCCATCAATCAGTTCGCTGAAGTCGCCGTTGAGAATCAGGTTCTTGCCTTCTTGGGCGAAGAGTCCAAGGGCGGCACAGAGACAGAGCAGGGTGGTCAAGAAGCGAAGTTTCATGATGCTGTTCCTTGAATTGTTGTGGTTTTGTGATACCTTTGTTTTATGACATGAAAAACACACTTTAATACTATATGGATAAATTGTCCTAATTCAATCAAACAGCCCAAAAGGATTCTCTGAAATGCGGAAAATAACCATTCTTTGTCTGTTGGCTTCATGCCTAGTTGTTTGCGCCGAAATGTGGAAACCTGAGTTTCCGAAGTTGATTGAGTTTTCGTGGAATTCACCAGACACAAAATATCTCCGTGAACACGTAAAGGAAATGGAGGCTCGGACGCCGTATCAGGGGTTGGGCATCCATGTGATTGTGAAAGTCAAGTGGAACGGCAAGGATCTCCTATGCCGACACAACACCATCTGCTCGCCGATTGCCTGGAAGAAGGAATGGTTTGCGCAGGCGATTGATGACCTGAAACACACAGAGTTTAAACAGTTTACGGATAACTTCATTCGCACAGGTGTCTGCCCCGGAAATGTCTCGCTGTTTTCGGATAGTGATTGGGCGGCAGTGTGCAACAACTTCCGCATCATGTCTGAAATCGCAAAGGAATGCGGCATGAAAGGTCTTGCCTTCGACCCTGAAGTCTATGGCGAGCAGTTGTTTATCCACAATGACTCTTGGGGGCACACGCTTGAGGAATCACGAAAGCAAGCGAGATTGCGCGGTCAGCAATTTGCAGACGCGATATTCACGCCGTTTCCCGACATGACATTTTTCTGTTTCTTCTGGCACAGCCATCTGTTCAGCGCATACTATAAAGTCGGTTCGGATACATATCACGACACGTTCATTGATTTTGTGAACGGCATCTACGACCATCTACCACCGACGGTCAGCATCATCGACGGCAACGAGACAAATGGCTACCGTGCCGCTGAAGAGAAGGACTTTGAAGCGTTGAATTCTCAAGTGTTCTACAAGTACATGACTGGCATCGACATGGTGAATTTTGCCAAAGCGAGGACGCAGGTGCATGTCGCCCCAGCATTTTATCTCGACCCGTATTTCATCAACAGCAAAAACAGTTGGGCGGGATATCTGAAGTGGGACACGAAGCCAGACCGCACACGGTATTTTATCGAAAATCTGTCCCACGCGGCCAAAGTCGCTGACAAGTACATCTGGACTTGGGGTGAGAATGGCTCTTGGTGGCGGGACAAGCCAGGCGAACTATATTCTTGGGAAAGCCGTTCGCCTGGAGTGACGAAGGCATTGCGCCGATTCGTCACCAATGAGCCGCCGACAGCCAGACTGACGGGAAATGAACCGAATATGTTAAAAAATCACGATTTCGAGGATTTGAAGGGGTATGACGCAGCGGCAAAATCGCCGAAGGTCGCCGAATGGTCGTTCTGGCAGTCCAGGCTTTCCAAGGGAACCTACGGGCTGGAGAATCTGCCCAATGGCGGTCATGGTGTCTTCTTCTCCAATATTCTGAACGCGTGCTTCCTGCAGACTCATCCTGCGGAGTATGGCGATACGTATGTGTTTTCAGCAAAAGTCTGGCGCTCGAATCCCAACGAGAAGGCATCGGTGACGATTCGCTGGCAGGACGAGAACGGCCGTTGGTGCAGCGAAGAGGCAGATCGCAGCGAACCTGCGGGAAAGCCTGGAGAAGATGGCTGGTGTACGGTGACTGTTGTTGCCAAAGTTCCCGCTAGCGCACACAAAATCAGTGTCCTGCTCAGCGGAGCGGACGTCAAGGGCAAAGTCGTCTTTGATGACGCGAAATTGGTGAAGTGCCCCATAGGAGATTAGTCAGATGGAAAGCAGAGTCGCCGTCATCGGAATCATTGTGGAGGACAGAGAATCCGTTGCTCCGCTCAATGAAATACTCCATTCATTCGGGGAGTATATCATCGGGCGCATGGGCTTGCCATACCCGAAGCGGAACATCGCCGTCATAAGCATCGCGCTTGATGCGCCGACGGACATCATCAGTTCGCTTACAGGCAAAATCGGCATGCTCAAAGGCGTTACAGCGAAATCATTGATGGCGAAATTGGACAAGCAGGTCTGACAGGGTATGTGTATGACGCAGCGCACATTTGAAACAACGGATGAGGCATCTGGCTCGGTATTGCCCGTGACTGTTCAAGACGCGGTTGGATACAATTCCTGGTCGTTTGTGCAAACGATTGGCAATACACTTATCTGCGCCTATAGTCGGGGAATGCAGCACAGCATCACGGAGACTTGCAGAGGAGTCTATGCGAGAATTTCAAAGGATGGCGGTCATACGTGGCAGCCTGAATCGACGGTGGTGAATACGGTGGATGAATGCGAAAGCGCCATTGGCAAGGGACTGGACGAAAAAGGCGCGATGCTGTTGTGGGTACGGTGCATTGGTGAAAAACGCTGGCATCACGACTTGTACCGTTCTGTGGATGGCATCTCATTTGAGAGAATTGCCACGCTTGAGCCGTCACCGATGCCGATGCAGATTACAGATGTCTTTGCAGTAGAGGGTGTCGGGCTGATGTCGCTTTGGTTTTCGGGACGCTACAAAGACCTTCCAGAGAACTCGTGGGGGACGCTTGTCAGCCGAGACAATGGTTTGACATGGGAGCAGACGACCATTGAGAATGGCCTGATGAAAGGCGACTGGCCGACGGAGCCTTCATGCGTGTCGTTGGGCGATGGAAGGTTGTTTGTTGTCGCGAGGGCGGAGCGCAGAGGGGACGGTGAACCGAGCCGTCAGTTCCAGTTGCAGTCGGATGACAAAGGGAAAACTTGGCGTAAGTTCCGTACAAACATCGACGATGTCAGTGAATCAACGCCAAGCCTGATTTTGGGTAAAGACGGGAAGATTTGGAACTATTACTATCAACGGGGCGCGGGCTTGCTGAAACGGCGTGTGGTCAATGTTTTCGATGTGTGGGACAATCCAATGAATTGGCCCGAGCCTGAAAACGTCTGCAAAGGAAGCGAGAACGCTCATCATGCGGGTAATGTCAATGCATGTGTCTATGGCGACAGACACGCATGTACCTTTTATTCGGGGGATGAGCGCCAAACTGACGTGAAATTGGTGTTGGCAGAGACGTCATGCAATTGAAAAACGGCTTGAAACTATGGATGGCGAATCGGAAAAAAACTATTCTTAATTCCGCGATTGAAGGCGGCTGGGTGACACCTCTCTACCCGCAGAATCCGCGTCATCCGCGCCAAAAATACCAACTTACGGTAAAAGGAATGGCGTTTTATCGCTTAAATCAGGCGGATAAACAGATAAACTAAGGGAGTGTCCGCATGGGAATCTATTTGAATCCAGGGAATGAGAATTTCAGGATAGCTTTGAATGGAAAAATCTACGTTGACAAGACGGAGATGATTTGCAGTCTGAATTCTCTCGTCGATACGCCACAAAGGTATGTATGTGTCTCACGTCCAAGGCGGTTTGGGAAAACAATGGCCATCGATATGCTTTGCGCGTACTACAGCCATGATTCAGGCAGTCGTCAGCTGTTTGAGCCGCTTAAACTTGCGAAATGTCCAGATTGGGACTGTTTTTTGGGACAGTTCGATGTCATTAAACTCACGATGGTCAAATTCCTTTCGGGAAGCAAATCCGTTGCGGACATGATTTCTTATTTGAAAGATGAGGTCATGGATGAACTCAAGGCGGCATTCCCCGATGTCAATTATGGCAGCAGGCCGAATCTTACCAATGCTCTTGAGAGGATTTATGCTTTTACTCGCCGAAAGTTTGTCGTCATAATTGATGAATGGGATGCCATTTTCCGTGAATACAAAAACGACAGCGAAGCGCAGAAGAAGTATCTGGATTTCTTGCGAGACTGCTTTAAGGACCAGCCTGCGATTGCTCTCGCATATATGACTGGCATTCTTCCCATCAAGAAATATGGCAAGCATTCTGCACTCAATATGTTTGACGAGTATTCGATGATTACTCCAATGCAGTTTGCCGAATACACTGGATTTACTGGAGAGGAGGTGCAAGGGCTTTGCCGCGAGTTTGGCATGGATTTCATGAGAATCAGAGAATGGTATGATGGATATAGAGTGGATGGGGCTTCGCCTGCCGATGAGTCTTTCCGCGAATCGACAGCCGCTGACAAGAAAAGACCACCCGCACGGAAATACCATCTCTATTCGCCTCTTTCTGTCGTTAACGCAATGATTACAGGGCATATTCAGAATTACTGGAACAAGACTGAGACATACGAAGCTTTGGCTGAATATATCCGCATGGACTTCAATGGGCTGAAGGAAACAATAGCGCAATTGATGGACGGCGGACAGGTTCATGTCGATCTTGGAAGTTATCAGAATGACATGAGCACATTTACCTGCAGGGATGACATTCTCGCGTTGCTTGTCCATCTTGGGTATTTGGGCTATGACCAAGAGGCAGGACAGGTTTTCATACCCAATCGCGAAATCCTTGACGAGTACAGAGTTTCAACCAAAGGGCGCGAATGGGCTTCGACGATGCGTGCCTTGCAAAACTCTCAAAAACTGCTTGAGGCGACATGGGCAGGGGATGAGAAGCTTGTGGCGGAATACATCGAGGCGGCACACGACAACGCTGGCAACAGAACGTACAATTCCGAGGCGGCACTGAGCTATGCCATACGGCTTGCCTACTACAAGGCGCAGGACGAATATACTTTCATCCCTGAACTTGATACGGGAAAAGGCTATGCGGACTTGGTCTATCTTCCAAAGCATCCAGGGATTCCAGCGTTGCTGGTTGAACTGAAGTACAATGGCGATGCGCAGACATCGATTGACCAGATTCTGGCAAAGGATTATCCTGCCCGCCTTGAACATTACAAGGGAAATCTTATACTTGTTGGTATCAGCTATGACCATTCCGCGAGGCCAGGTGAACCAGACTTCAAGCATCATAGTTGCAGGCTGTTCAAGGCCTAGTGTTTGGATTATTTCTATTTTTTGTGAGATGAAACTGTAATCAAATTGTTTTTTATTTGTATTCATAGAATAGCAAATGGGAAGTAAGGGATTACATTAGTTGGCTGACGACAGGTGTCGTCGTTAATTACATGCAATCACAGCTTAAAAATGGAGAATCAACATGTCTGGGCTGAAAATAGCGGTCATGATCAACAATCTGCGGACGGATTTTCTGGATTCGCTGAAGTTCACGGCGGACCACGGTTGCCGTGGTGTTCACATGTCGTTCACGAAGGAATACAATCTGGATACAGACGCGGCTGGGCGGAAGAAACTGCTTCAGACTGTCAAATCATACGGCTTGGAGTTTTCTGCGATTTGTGCGTGGGGCGGCGGTGTCGATCTCGGCAATCCAGAAGGTCTTGACGGGCACATTGAGGAAGGCAAGCGCATCTTGGAGTTCGCCGTTGACATGGAATGCAACATCTGGCAGGGGCATTGTGGCATCATGCCGCATAGCAAGGAAGATCCGAAATGGGCTAGATTCGTCGATTCCTTTGGAAAAATCTGCCAACATGCGGAGAAAATCGGCGCTCGTCTGGCGATTGAGACTGGTCCAGAGCCGCCGATTGTCCTGCTGGACATGATCAACGAGGTTGGAAGTTCTGCTCTTTGTGTCAATTACGACCCTGCGAATCTTATTCTCTGGCCAGCAAAGTACATGGCTTCGGCGGGTGTCCCCTACGATCGTGAGAAGGCATTTGAGGAATATCAGCCTATTGAAGGAGTCAAGGTACTTGGAAAGCACATCATCCACTCCCATGCCAAAGACGCCAAGGTATTCCCGGAAGGACGCCGTGAGGTTCCGCTGGGCGAAGGTTGGATTGACTGGCCGAAATATATTGGCTATTTCAGAGAAATCGGCTATGACGGATATTTTGCCATTGAACGTGAGGTTGGGGAGGACCCGAAGGGGGACATCGCCCGAGCCATCAGTTTCCTGCAATCGCTCTGAAGTACATCAGGAGGCAACTTATGGCCGCGACAGGCATTGTGTTTGACATTCAGAAGTTTTCCATTCATGACGGTCCTGGAATTCGCACCAATGTGTTCCTGAAGGGGTGTCCGTTGCATTGCGTATGGTGCCACAACCCAGAATCCTGGTCACGTCAACCACAGATTCTTTTTTCCGTTGACAAATGCACAGGGTGCCGTCGTTGTGCTGCGGCCTGTCCAAAAGGCTGTCATACGTTTACGGAATCGGAGCATGTCTTCAAGCGTGAATCGTGCGTCGCGTGTGGTGCCTGCGCAAAGGCGTGTTACAACGATGCCTTGGAATTGTGCGGTGAAACAAAGACCACGGACGAGGCATTGACCGAGGTCCTCAAGGACAAACCGTTCTATGAGACATCCCACGGAGGCATGACTGTGTCGGGGGGGGAGCCGATGGCGCAGTTTGAGTTTACGCACGAACTGCTTGAGAAGGCAAAGGCTGCGGGGCTTCACACCGCCATTGAGACCTGCGGTTTCGCTGACCAGGGGCTATATCGCCAGTTGCTTCCGCTGGTGGATTTGTTCCTATGGGACGTCAAGTCCGTCAATGATGAGAAGCATCGTCGGTTCACGGGACAGAGCAATGAAAGGATTCTTGAAAACCTGCGGTTTATTGATGCCAATGGTGCAAACTATTATCTGCGCTGTCCGCTGGTGCCAGGTCTGAATGATTCAGACGAGGATCTGATTGCCATTGCGGAACTGGCAAACTCACTGAGGCATCCGCTGGAAATCGATGTCGAACCGTATCATCCGCTGGGAGTCTCCAAGGCGAAACGCATGGGAAAGACCGACGGGTATGAGGCGGAATTCGCTCCAAAGGAGACAGTAGAACACTGGCTGGCGGTCCTTCGCGAGCATACCAATGTGCCAGTGAAGAAACAGTAGTACTCCAACAAGTTCATGTGATCAAATTGATAAAGGAAATAAACGATGAATAACATCCTTGATTTCGGTGCCGTTTCCGATGGAAAGACCGTTTGTACAAAGGCGATCCAGGCGGCCGTGGATGCGTGTGCGAATGCAGGCGGAGGCACGGTGATTGTGCCTGCTGGAACGTTTGTCACGGGAACCATCTGGCTGAAAAGCCACGTGGAACTCCATCTGGAGATGGGGGCACTTCTGGAGGCTTCCCTTGATCTTGACGACTTCTGCACGGACGATAGTTATGTCCAAAACACCAAAAGCGTCAGGGAACAGTGGAACGGTGCGCATTTGATTGTCGCTGTCGAGCAGGACGATGTCGCATTGACGGGGCCAGGAACGATTGACGGCAATGCGGAATTCTTCTTCGAGGATCCGTTCCCGCCGATGCCGCGCCACTGGCTTGGCTGGTTTGACGGTATTCGCCACGCGCGGGACAAGGAGCGCCTGCGTCCTGGTCAGATGGTTGTCTTCTGCGAATGCACCAACGTCCGCATCGCCAATTTAAATCTGCGCAATTCGACCTGCTGGACTGTGTTTCTGCACGGATGCACGGATGTCATCGTCACTGGGCTAAATATCAAGAATCGGAATATCAACGCCAATACGGACGGCATTGATATCGACTGCTGCGATTCCGTCACTGTCTCCGACTGTGTTATTCACACGGGCGACGATGCCATTACGTTGCGCGGCAATCCCTCCAAACTGAAGGACAAAACGCGCGTCTGCCAGAATATCACCGTTACCAACTGCGTCTTGGACTGTGCGGTTTGCGGCTTCAGAATCGGAGTGGGGCAGGGGACGATTCGCCATGCGGCGATTTCAAACATCACGATGAAGCGCGTTTGCACGGCGTTCCTCTTCCAGTCCGCCTATACGGCGCCTTCCACGGGGCCGGACATTTCGGATATCGCCATATCGAATATCCAGATGCACTGCGTCGCTTTTCCTGTTCGCATCGTGAGCGGTGCACCGACTGCGACGTCTCAAATAAAGAACATCAACATTGACGGGATGTACGGGCGGTGTCACGGAGCCTGCCAGTTCATAGGCAGTGAATTGACGCAACCCAAACATATTATGTTGAGGAACGTTGATTTATTTGTCGAGGCAAGTCCAGTTAAATTGTCAGATCCGTCTGAATATCCGTCTGAACTTTTCAAGTTCGACCATGTCAAGGACGTGACTTTAGACAATGTGCGCGTCACATGGGAGGACGACGCGGAGCCGACCTGGAAATGCACGGTTTCCAAACAGGATTGTGACGTTGATATACGTAGTAATTGTGTTTTACCTGAACCTCATGCGGACAACGCATCTCACTGAGGATCGCCTGCGCAGAACTGCTGCGGCTTTGGTTAACTGAGATTATTTGTGCGGGCTTGTCAATGGCAAGCCCGCATTGATTTTCAGAGATTCAGCAATGCGTCCAAATCGACGCTGATGCTTTTACATTTGGCTTTTTTGTCGATGCCGCAGCCTGAGAGTTCGGCAGTAAGGACATCATCGTAGCCGATGGCATGGAGTTCGCGCATGACGGCTGGCCAGTCGATGGTTCCGCCGAACAGGTCGGGCGTCGCAAAGCGCGTCTGCAAACTCCAGCCTTTGACATGGACCTTCTTGATGCGCTTCCCGAGCGTGCGAACCCAGTGCTCGGGGTAGCCATAGTTAATGATGTTGCCGACATCAAAATAGGCGACGACCCACGGTGAGGCGAAGTCGTCGATGTATCGTGCAAGTCCAGGAGCGCTCAAGAGCATTTTATTCCCGACTTCCTCAATGGCGAGATAAATTTTCGCTGTCTCGTATTCAGGAAGGATTCGTCGGATTTCCGCTTGAGAACGGCTCCAGGCTTCCTCGTAGGTGACGTCTGGCTTGACGACGCCAGGAACGAGCAGGACTGTGTCTGCCCCGACGACTTTCGCCGTTTCAAGTGATTGCCTCAGACATTCAATGCCCTTTGAGCGGACGGCAGGATCGGCGTCTGAGAGTGGCACGCCCCAGTGGTCGCTGTTCATGATGGACGGTATGCGGATGCCAACGGCATCTGCGGCATTTTTGTACCTGCGCCGTTCTTCATCTGTGCGTAGCGTTGGGATTTCGACGCAGTCAAAGCCGATGTCTTTTGCGTTTGAGAACACTTCTTCTGGCGTTTCACCAGGCAGAAAACTGTAGTAGATTCCTTTTTGCATGATGGTTGTTTTCCTTTGTTTTGGGGTATGTCTTTGGGAAATGTGATAAAATGTCGCGTTACCAAGGTTTGACATTTGGGGGACGCTTGCGCATTCCACGTTCCTTCTGGAGTAGCGAACGCCAGGAGTCTGCGGATGCATTGTCTACGTCTCCAGATGTCTTGCCTGTGGTTTCTGCTTTCATCTTTTTCAATTCGTCAGGCAATGTTCTGGCAGGGGCGATGTCGCCAGCAAGTCCAAGAACATCATCGGCGATTGTATCCTGTTGCGAATCAGCATCTTTAGTCGTTTGTTCCTTTTTATCTGATTGATGCTGTGTTTCTCTGGATGGATTGTCTGATGGTACGGCTGAAGGAGCAACATCCTTAGGCACTTTCAGTTGTGCTTCCCTTGCTAGAAACAGCTTGAGGTTTGCCGAATGGACGGTAGATTCATTCGGTGCAAGCCGCAGTGCTTCCTTGCATAGCGCAATGCCTGCGGATATGTGCACTAACGCCTCTTGCTCGTTGTTGGCTTGTTCGGCCGATGTCCATTCCTCTATGATTCGATTGGAAAGGCTGTGGGCATGTTCGCTAGCATTTTCCCGTTGGGAACAACCTATTGAAAGGAAAAGGAGCATGGGAACCATTACGTGCAAAACACGTCTATGGCAGTTTTGCAGAATCATGATAAAAAGTAAAATGGCGGCGGCTTGAAGGGCGCAAATGCGTTCGGGCAATGGCATCGTTGAATTGGAAAGAATTTGTGATGTCGTTGGCTGGATTTCAGATAAAAGAGCATCAATGGCCGCTGGTGGTTGAGTCGAGTCGAATCGTCTGGATGGCGCATCAGATAGTCCGACGCATCGCTTGATGTCGTTTTCTGTTGCCATTGAAAGGGCAATTTCCCCAGTATCAGGATCTCTGAACCAACTTTCGCCCAATGGGATGGGCATTGCGGGGCCAATTCCAGTGACACACCATGCTAATGGAAGTGTTCGATTTTGCCAAGCGAGCATGGAATGACCATCCTGGATGTTGAATTCACCGTCAGTGAAGAGAACGGCGGAGGCCTGCCGGTCTGCTGCAAGGACTTCCGCAAGAGCCAGGCCACTTCCTGGGTCAGAGCCTGGGGAGAAACTCAGCGTGGGTTTGACTGCCGAGAGGGCAGACAGGAAACCGTCATAGTCGGGGCTTGGCGGAAAATCAACTAGTGCTTCGCCTCCAAAAGTTACCAATGCTACATCTTTGTCAGTGGAAAGCCGCATGATTGCCCTGATGCACTGCCGTGCCTGGTCGAGACGACTTTTGCCATCGGTAGCGCACAACATGCTTGTGGAAGCGTCAAGAACGAAAATGAGCAACGGGCGTTCTTCGAAATTGTTTTCTCGCAGTTTTTCTGTACGGAAGCCAATGAATGCGCCTGCTGCAAGCAGGATGACCGCCACTGTCAGGAGAAACGCATTGGCAATGGCGGTCATTCGGCTCATGGAAGGAGGATTGGAAAGTATTATTTGATATTGAGTGTGTAATAGTTGGTGATTTCCGTGTCACGCCCGAAAATAGTCGCGATAAGTGCGGAGCGAATCCACATGCCATTTCTCATCTGTCGCCAGTAGATGGCTCGTGGGTCGTTGTCGCAAGCCGTGTCGATTTCGGAGCGTCTTGGCAGCGGATGCATGATGATGGAGGAGATGGGCAGGCGCTTGAGGTCATCGCCGACGATGGAATAATCTGCGAGGTTAAAGTGGGAACTTTCTCCAGGCTTTGAGTCCCATTCGTCTTGAATGCGCGTCATGTAGATGGCGTCAGCCGTCGGGATGGTGTCTTTGAAATTTGTGGTGACATCGTATGTGATGTTTGCTGCATCGAGTTGAGCCAGGATATCGGGCGCAATTTGCAGATGCGGTGGTGCGGCGAATGTCATTCGAATGTTATTGTAGTTTGTGAGGAGGTAGGAGAGCGAACGCACTGTTCGCCCGCGCAACAGGTCGCCGCAGAACACGATGTGCTTGTTTTCCAGCCCGCCGATTTTTTCAAAACTTCGGATGAGGGTATAGATGTCAAGCAGTGCCTGTGTAGGATGCTGGTCTTTTCCTGACCCTGCGTTGATGATTGGAACTGGACGGTCTGTGTTCGAGAGAACCCATGCGGTTTTTTCTGCAAATCCCTGCAAAGGAGTACGCATGATGATCATGTCAAAATATGAACTGAATGTACGAAGTGAGTCTTCAAGTGACTCGCCCTTCATTTCAGACGAAATCGATGGATCGCGGACTTCTGCGATTTTGATGCCGAGTATCTGGCAGGCGGCATAGAAGGACAGGAAGGTTCGAGAGGACGGCTGGCTGAAGTAGATCATCGCGCGCTTGTGGCAGAGCAGGTCGGCCAGGAATTTGCAGCCTTCGCGAGATTTGGCTATCTTGCGGATGCGCGAGGTCAAATCGCAGAGATGGTCAAGCATTTCACGGTCAAACTGCTGTGCGATAAGCGCATGATAGGGACGCCCATTGAACTGGACGAAGTAGGGGGCTTTTTCCTGCAACGAGAGGTTGTTGAAATCTTCCCAGGATATCTGGTCGAGGCGTTTTCGGTTTAGCATGGTGGACTCCACGTGTCAGCGGTTGAATTATGCCAGAGATGCGAGAATCATTGCCTTGATGGTATGGAGGCGGTTTTCCGCTTCGTCGAAGACTTTGGAGAACGGCGCTTCAAAGACATCATCTGTTACTTCAAGCGCGCCAGTGTCTTTCGAGACCTCCGTCTTGTCATCATGAAACGCTGGTAAGCAATGGAGGAAGATGAGTTTGCCGTTGTCAAGATTGCCTGTGGCTCGTGCCAAGTCGATGTTGACCTGATAGGGCGAAAGCAACTTGAGGCGCTGCTGGAAGATGGCTTCCTCGCCCATGGAAACCCAGACGTCGGTATAAAGGACATTCGCGCCTTGGACGCCTTTGACGGGGTCATGTTCGATGGTGATTGTGCTTCCGTTGCGCTTTGCGCATTCAAGTGCGGCGGAGACGATGTGCTCTTCTGGCACGAGTTCAGGCGGGCAGACATCGACAAAGTCAATGCCTGCCTTGGCACATCCGACCATCAGTGAATTGCAGACATTGTTCCTGCCATCGCCGACAAATGCTACCTTGAGGCCCTTGAGGCTTCCAAAATGCTCTTTCATTGTCTGGAGGTCGGCGAGAATTTGAGTCGGGTGCCAGATATCTGTCAATCCGTTCCAGACGGGAATGCCTGAATAATCCGCCAGCCCTTGGACGGTCTCCTGCAAAAAGCCCCTGAAGAGAATGCCGTCAAAAAGTCGTCCCAGGACGCGAGCGGAGTCTGCGACGGACTCTTTTTTACCAAAATGGATATCGCCCTGGCCGAGGTATTCCGCATGTCCGCCCTCGTCGCGTACAGCGTTTACCGTGGCGCAGCGAGTGCGCGTAGAGGACTTTTGGAAAATCAGGCAGATGTTTTTGCCTTTGATAAGCGGATTGTTGATATGTTCGCCATTGCGTTTGCGTTTTTTGAGTTCAATTGCGATATCAACGAGCGCGAGCATCTGCTGATCGGTGATGTCTATGAGTTTAAGAAGGCTTTTGCCTGTCAATCCGACGGCTCTGATTTGGTTTAGGATGTCCATGGTTTGAGTGTTTTAAGGGGTTATGGTTTGTATGGTGTTATTTGCCGAATGATTTATGTTTTTGTGATTTTTCTTTAATATAAGAATATGCCGATGATTTGCAAAGTGGGCTGGCAGGCTATATTATTAGATTTATCTTAATTCTGATGAGGAATCGGGAGGAGACTGTCTTTTCTCGGAAAGCCAGTCGGTCTCGTGATTATTTTGGGCATCCATGGAAAAACATTGTAATTATTTGAATACAAGGAGGAAAAATGTCAGAAGGTCAGTTGCTTGTGGCTCAAGAAGGCCCGATGGCTTTGATGCAGGTCATCGGGCGTGGTACCTTCAAATTGGCTGTGGGGTTCAGACGTTGGATTGAGCAGTTGATTGCGTCCACGGAAATCCATAGCGTGATGCTTGATTTGTCCAAATGCGCGAGTCTGGACAGTACGTTCATGGGATTGATGGTGACATTGGCGATTCAGTCCAAGAAGCGTTTTGCACTGTTGGTTGTGAATGCCTCAGAGAATCATCATGCCTTATTGGACGGCATAGGCGTAATGAGGGTGTGGCGTTATGTCGATGCACCCGTTCCCGAATTGAACTGGTCCAATCTGGCAGAGGCCGCCAGCGGGTCGGTTGCGTTGGATGACAAGACGCGCGAATTGATCATTGCCGCGCATACCACGTTGATGGAATACGACGAGGGAAACATTCCCAAATTCAAGGATGTGGTGGAATTGATGAAGGAACAAAAACAATCTTAGTTTTAACAATAGTAAAAACAGGAGTAGATGTCAATGATGAAAAAAAGGATGTTTGGAGTAGCGCTCATGGCGCTGGCAATTTGTGTCTTCGCTGAGGAAAAACGTCTCTATGTGAATCTAGAGACACTTTTTGATGGTTATTATAAGACCATGGCGGCGAATATTTCTTTTGAAAACCGCAAGCAGGAGGTGGAGGACCAACTGGAATTGATTCGCAAGGAACTGGATACCTTGAATACGGATGCAAAGAAATACGATGGCGAAATGAGAAATGAACTGTTGTCAAAGGAGGCGCGGGAGACATCGGCGAGGAAACTCCAGGCGTTGGTCGAACGCCTGCGCTCTAAGAACAAGGAATACGAACATACACGTTCGGAAAACTACCAGATGCTGCAAAAACTGCGTCTGGAGCGTGAAGAGGAACTGGTCAAGGAGATTCTCAAGGTCGTGGATGCCGTCGCTGATGAACAGAAGGCGACCGAGGTTCTTGAGGTTTCAGGGAAAACCCTGAACAGAGTTCCTGTACTGCTGCGGTATCCGAAGGATAAGGAAATAACGGCGGAAATTCTTCGCCGTCTGAATCTCGGCCATGAGGAGGAACTCAAGACTGCCAAGGAGGAGTTGGACAAGCGCCGTGCGAAGGGCGAGGCGCAGAAGCCTGTTCCCGAGGCAAAATGAGTCTTGCGGGCGAAGGTCCGCAGGCATTCAGAATAATCATGAACCTAATTGTATGTTCATAATATCGGAAGGTTGACAATGCTGATTGAAAAGACATGCGAGGAATTGGCTGCACTGGTTGAAGGAGAACTCATTGGCCTCTGTGGGCATAAATTGAATGGTGTTGCCTCCCTCAAAGAGGCGATGACAACGGATGTGGCATTTCTGGGAAATGAAAAATACCGTCCTCAGGTTCTTCCCTCAAAGGCAGGCGTGGTGCTTGTGCCAGCGGATTATGAAGAAGCACCGCCAGAAGGTCGTGCGTGGATACGTTGCGCGGATCCGTCGGGGAGTTTCTCTAAGGTTGTGATGCTTTTCACTCCGCCGCCAGTGAAATACGAGCCAGGTATTGCGCCGAGCGCGGTTGTGGACGCAACTGCCGACATTGGTGAAGGTGTCCACATTGGCGCAAATGTGACCATTGGTGCACGCGTGAAGATTGGCACGGGGTCGGTCATCCTTCCAGGCTGCGTGCTTCTGGATGACGTGGTGGTTGGAGAGAACTGCCTACTGTATCCGAATGTCGTCATTCGTGAACGGTGTCTGTTGGGCAATCGGGTAATTCTTCACCCTGGAGTCGTCATCGGTGGAGACGGATTTGGATATGACTCTGGACCAACGGGGCACACCAAAGTTCCGCAAGTCGGCATCGTCCAACTGGATGATGATGTCGAGGTCGGGGCGAATTCGACAATTGACCGTGCCCGTTTTGGTCGCACATGGATTCAACGCGGAACGAAAATTGACAATTTGGTCCAGATTGCCCACAATGTCGTCGTTGGGCCGTATTGTCTGGTCGTTGCGCAGACTGGCATTTCAGGCAGTACCGTTCTTGGACAAGGCGTGATACTTGCTGGGCAGGCGGGAGTTGCGGGGCATCTGACCATTGGCGACGGTGCCATAGCGATGGCGCAAAGTGGCATTTCGCGTGATTTGCCGCCGAAGTCCGTGGTATTTGGTTCGCCAGCGGTTGACCGACGAGAATTCGCGCGCCGCGAGATGTATGTCAAGAAGATCGAAGGCATCATGGCTGAACTTAAGGAACTCAAGGCGAAACTCAACTGACGATGAGAGCGTATGGCTTCAGATAACATCAATGACAATCGAAGTTGGGCTTCAGCAATAGCCAAGGGGACGTTCCTCCTCCTGACAGGTGTCCTTTTTGTCGCTGTCGTCTATATTCTTCGCAGCGTTCTTCACGCCATCATTCTTGGCGTGTTGTTTGCGTTGCTTCTCATGCCTTTGAACGACTATACTCTGAAGCATGTCTGCGCGATGTTTCATGTTGAAAGCCAATCGCTAGTTACGGACAGCGTTACCGAAGGCAAGACAACCAACAAGCGTGAGGCGCGATGTAAGAGCATTGTGGCCATGTTGTCGGTGACTTTGGTGATTGTGGTCATTCTTGTGCCTTTGGTGATGTTTGGAATCAGCGTCGTGCGTCAGGGATACAATGTCACAGTGTCGTCGCAACGATGGATTGTCAGGGAACTTCCTGGAAAGATTCAAGAGGCAATTGAAAAATACCATTTACAGGAGCGTCTTGACAAGTTGACGCAGTTGTATGGTAATTTCAATTCGATGATGTCTGAAAATGAGGTCCCCGAACAGGAGAAGAACACTTCTGGCAAACAGACGGATGCGGATGAAAAGTGGTGAATGCACCGAATCCCCTTGATAAGGTCGCTGATTCCGTGGAAATTAAAACAGAAACTGTTAAAACGCATACTGTTGGGGAGTCGGTTGGACATAGGGCAGCGCACGGCGATGGTGCGGAAATCCACCCATATTCAGGGCATGTGAATTTCTCGCGGGATGTCGGGCCGTATGCAGCGAAAGTCGCAGGGGCGGTGATGGAGTTCCTGCGTGACACACTGGTCAAACTATTGTCCAAACTTGGCGTTCTGCTGTTTAATTTCTGCGTCATGCTGTTTGTGATGTATCAATTCTTCTATGATGGGCGTCACATGTTGGCGTATATCAAGAGCATATCTCCATTGAGTGATGATGCGATGAAGCGTGTGGAGACGCGTGTCCGTGAAGTGTCCCGCGCCGTTGTCTATGGGATATTCGGCACGGCAGTCACGCAGGGGATATGCGCGATGCTTTTCTTCAAACTGGCGGGCATTCCCGTTTTCTGGGGAGTTGTTTTGGGAATCTGCTCCATAATCCCCGTGGTTGGCACAAGTCTCATCTGGGTACCCGTGGTGGTTTATCTCTTCCTGATTGGCGCATACGGCAAGGCCGTGTTCATTTTTATTACTTGCGGATGCATTGTCGCGAACTTCGACATGATTCTACGACCGCTTCTTATGAAGCGCAGCGGCGAAACAGGGATGTCCTACATGGTTCTATTCCTGTCGATTCTTGGGGGAATTCAGACATTTGGTCTTGTTGGCATTATTTATGGGCCGATGATTACAGGCATTTGCAGCATTTGCCTGTTGATTTTCAGCACTCAGTTCAAGGCGAAGCGTGAACTTGAGGAAAATAAAGAAACAGAAGGAGAACTTCAAGGATGAATTCAGTCCCACTGACGATGTTGTATGATTTCGAGCATACGGATGACGCCATGCGTCGTTGCGTGATGCTTGAATTCGCAAAGAACGGCTGCCCAAATCTCGTTTTGACCGACACGTTGATTGAATATATCATGCGTTCGCACAGAATCGCAAATTTGCTGCATGACGACCTTGCGGCGACGGGGTGCCGTTTCGTTGACGCACATTCGCCATTCGGTCCGCATATCGATTTGCATGTCGTTGATGAAACGGAACATCGAATGTTAGTGCTTCGTCATAGCCTTGCGATGGAAGTTGCCGCAAGTTTTGGTGTGGATTCAATTACCATCCATGTCGGGAACGGCCAGGTCTCGTTGCCAGGTTATACGTTTGAGCAATATCAGTCGGCCGCTATCCGCTCCTTGAAGGAACTGGTGCCCCTCGCTGAAAAACTGAACATAACCATCTGCATTGAAAATATCTGGACGGATATTACGACGCCTGAGTCGCTACTTCAGATTCTGAAGGCGGTCGATTCGCCATACGTCGGCATCTGCTATGATGCGGGTCATGCCAATCTGATGGCGCGCGACCGTGGCTATGAGACGAGCGCACCCATCAGCACATTTGTCGAAAAGCAGGGCAAGACCATCCCGTATGACGAGCATATTCTAGAGAAGTTGCTGCCGCATGTCGTCAACTGCCACTTGCATGACAACAAGGGACAGACGGATGAACATACGCTACCAGGTCGCGGCGACATCGACTGGCCGCATGTCATGGGGCTTCTCAAGCAGGCCCCACGACTGAAATGCATCCAGTCCGAGGTCATTCCAGTCCGTCAAAACATTGCCATTTGCGAATTGTGCGCCAAGTTCAAGGAATTGATGGCGATGTGATGCCATTTCTTTCTTGTTGTTTTTCTGGAGTGCACTATCATGGTGCACTCTTTTTTGTGCAATCATGAGGACAAAGCAGATAGCATTCAGATTCTTTCAGCGTGTTTTGAGGGAATGGCATATTTCTTGCTTACGTTGTTTAAAAAAGTGTCACCTGTTACACACATAATCCCTCATAAAGAAATCAATGAGAAAATCCCAGACATTTACGTTGATTGAGTTGCTGGTTGTGATTGCCATCATCGCCATATTGGCGGCGATGTTGCTGCCTGCATTGGCGAAGGCAAGGGAGAAGGCCAAGTCCATCAGTTGCACATCGCTAATGAAGCAATATGCGACCGCGACGGTGCTTTATGCAGACGCATATCATGATTTTTTCCCAGATATCCGATCCTACCTGAAGCCAGAATCTGGTTTCACGGGAATGCTGGATGGCGGCGGAAACACGCCGCTGAGTGAGAAACTGACACGATGCCCAGGCGATGGCTCGACACAGGGGCTGGGAAGACTCGGCATCTGCACGCAGGGCGGCCTGACCGTCAAGGTCTCTATCGGCGGAACGGTCAACCTGACGGATTCAGGCAGCACCATTACTGGCGGAACAAGTTCCTTCTGGCAAAATCGAAATGCACAGGTCAACCAATGCCCCTCCAAAAGGGCACAATGGACGGATTACCAGAACCAGAGTGGAGACACCATTGACGGTGCTGCCATCAGTACCAGCAAGGCTTGCAATAAGGATTGGAATCTCCAGAACACGCTCAAGGAGTTCGCTTTCCGCCATGGAAACAGAGTCAATGCCGCTTACGCGGATGGCCATGTCGGATATGTGAAAATCTGCTATGAGACAAAGAACGCGGGGCATGACCTTGCGGACGGTGTCCAGTGGTATTTCCCTGGGAATACGGCCTATCCCTTCGGCCCACGCCAGGGAAATGCGCCATACGCCGATAATTTCGGCCTAAAATATGAATGAGAATAGCGCCAGTGCCATCGCTGAAATGCGGCAGTCTAGAATCCGCTAATGAATAAAAGGTAAAAATGAATCACGTCATCGTCAAGAATCTGAAGAAAGTCTTTTCGACCAAAGGATGCAGTGTGGTCAATGCGGTGAACGGTGTTGACTTGGAGATACCGCACGGCCAATTCCTGTCCATCATGGGGCCGAGCGGTTCGGGCAAGACGACGCTGTTGCATTTGATGGCGGGGCTTTCCAAGCCGACAGAGGGCGAGGTCATCATTGATGGAACTTCCTTGGAATCTTTGAACGACCGCCAATTGACGCTGTTTCGTCGTCGAAACATCGGAATTATCTTCCAGTCGTTCAACCTGATACCGACACTGACTGCAGAGGAGAATGTGATGCTTCCCGTGCTTGCAGGGTATCATGATGTCGAGAAGGCGAAACTTCATGAGGCTGTGGACAAACTGCTGGAGCGTCTTCAACTGACGGAGCGCCGAGGACATTATCCAGACACACTGTCAGGCGGCGAACAGCAGCGAGTCGCAATCGCGCGTGCGTTGTTGCTGGATTTTGCGACGGAACAGCAAGGGGGGCTGTTGCTTGCGGACGAACCGACGGGCAATCTGGATTCAGCCAACGGCGAGACGCTTTGCAGGCTTTTGAAGGACCTTTGTCGCGAATCTGGGCAGACGATGGTCGTCGTGACCCACGAGCCGTCCGTCGCAAAATGGTCGGATCGCGTGGTTACGCTCATGGATGGCAAGATAGTCAGGGATTGCACGCCGAATGAACTTTAAGGCAATTGTCAGAACAGGTGATATGCACTATGTCTTTTCTGCTTAAACTCGTCTGGCGCGATTTCATCCGCCATCGTTCAATGCTGAGTTTTGCGTTGCTTGCAATCATGGCGACGTGTTGCCTGATTGTGTGGTTTGTCGCAAGCATTGATGTTTCCACTTTTGCACCAGACAATGGCACGAAAAGTTATTTGGGCGATTATTCGCTCGCGTTATGCTCGGAAAGGGGACTTCCAGATGAAATTGCGGATGCCGTCTTGAAAAACGAGCAGGTTACCAAAGTGACATTTGCGAGCCAGAGACGCGCCAAGATCCTTTTGGAAGGGTACGATAAGGCGCTGAAGCCTTCGGGCATGGGCGACAGGCGCAGCCCGATGTTGCTGGCCTTTGGTGATGATACATCTCCTTTTGAACTTGAGGATGGCCGCTGGCCGCAGAACGACGGCGAATGCGTCGTAGGAACCGCCGCAGAACAAATGATTGTCGCGGTTCCTGGGGAGAAGGCGACACGAAAAGTGCATGTCGGCGATATGTTGAAGGTGACGACGGATGCGGGGACATCCCAACTTGAGGTCGTCGGGCTTGTCAAGCAGACGCTTAAATCCGACATACGAGGGCGTAACGACGGCATGTTCAGTTTTGGCTTTGGCATCGGCATCGGTGGAAAGGCGATGGGCGATGCGCCTGCCGCGCCACAGATGAACACCGCACCACAGCAACAGAATGGCATCAGCCGTCCAGAAATGCTTAGTAGTCCGCGTGGCGGGATGGCAGGCGGTCGTGCTGGAATGCCAGACGTCCCGCGTGGTGGGATGGCAGGCGGTCGTGGTGGAATGCTTGGAGGACCGCGTGGACGCATGGGAGGCGGGATGTTTGGCGAGGCACCTGTTTCGCCGACATCGGCGTCCGTTTATGTGACAAGAGACGCACTGAAGAAACTCTATGGCTCTGAACAGAGGCCGAACATCGTATTTGTTCAACTTGCAAAGGAAGGCGGCGAGGACGCGTTCTGCAAGGAACTTGAACGCTGGCTTGGTCAGCCGTTGGCAATGACAGGGGTGACGGTTGTCGATACAAGGAAAAAGGAATCATCTGATCCGTCGCAGAATCTGTCACAGGAGAAACTCATTGGTCAGGCATGGTCCACCATTGGTGTTGTCATCATCGCTTCCGTGTTCATTATCTTTACGACATTGAGCATGGGCGTTTCGGAGAAGATACGGTATCTTGCGATGCTGCGCACCGTAGGGTTCACAAAACTGCAAGTCGCGTTGTATATTCTTCTGGAGGGGATGGTGCTAGGGCTGTTCGGTTGGCTTGGGGGGATGTTTGCGGGATGGCTGCTGCTGACGCTTCTTGCCTTTCTCCAGACAGATGTCCTGCCGCTCGTCACGCTGTCATTGTCTAGCATCGTCTTTGCATTCTGTTGTTCGCTGTTTGGGGCGGTGCTTGCATCGTTGATTCCCGCCTGGCGTGCGACGCGTGTCTCGGCGACGGAATCGATGGCACGGAATCTCCATGCGCTGAGTTCAAAACAATTGTTCTTTGCTGGGCTGGCAGGCATCGTGCTTCTTGTATTGATTCCTGTCATCGTGTTTCTCCCGCCGATGGAGAACAAGATGCGTCTCGCGTTTTTCACGACCATCGGGACGCTGTTCATTGGCGTCGGTTTCCTCCTGTTCATCCCCTGGACGATTGCCG
>JAGCTA010000028.1 GCA_017963875.1 Victivallales bacterium
ACATCGGCGAACTGGGGCTGCGAGCCTATAATGGAGAAATTTATGACGGCTCGGAATACCGCGACAAAAAAGTCGTCTTCGTCGTACACAATCCGCCCCAGTGCCATGACTGCGAAGAGTCCCTTTTGAATCTTATGAACACACTGGATACAACAAAGTGCAAGCTGATGGTGGTTTTCAATAATGCCGACAGCTATTTGGCAAAACAGGACCAGATGGCGAACGTCCGAAAAAAGTTGAAAATCAGTTTTACTCCTTTATTTGTCCCTTCTGAAAAGAAGGATGAGTTCTTGAAAACGTTGGGTGCAGAGTCTTTCCCAGCAGTATTGTTGAAAGAGGCGGGGACAATGAACGGGACAGTCCTCTTTGGCGAGCAAATATTTGGGAACGGACGCAGTTCCGTCCCTGATCAGATGTTCGTCCGAAAAATCACAAAGTTTCTCTATGGGAAAGGAGGTACGGGAAAGTGAAAATAGTTGTACCTTTGCCACCCTAATTTTATGCGATGGATTATACGATAGATTTTTCCAAAATAACCCAGTACGATAATTTGGAATTTGTTGCCAAACAAGTCGTTGAGGGGTTCATCACGGGTATTCATAAAAGTCCGATGCATGGTTTCTCCGTGGAATTTGCGGAACATCGGCAGTACAATACCGGCGAACCGACCAAACATATCGACTGGAAACTCTATGCCAAAACAGACAAACTGTTTGTCAAATGTTATGAAGAGGAGACGAACCTCCGATGCCATCTGGTGATTGATAATTCGTCCTCCATGTACTTCCCCTTGCAGAACAGTTATACGCTGGCATCGCCGAACAAGATATTCTTCTCCATCTATGCGGCCGCCGCACTAATCCAAATGCTGAAAAACCAGCGTGATGCAGTCGGTTTGAGCGTCTTCTCTGACAAATTGGAACTTCACACCAACGCACGAGGCGGGGAGACACACCAGAAAATGATCTATCGGGAATTAGAAAAAATGCTCCGCCCTATTTCCGCAGAGGTCCAGAGGAAGTCGATGGTGACTGACACGCTCCACCGTATCGCCGAACAAATCCACCGCCGCTCGATGGTCATCATCTTCAGCGACATGCTCGAATCCAATCGGAATACTGAGGAACTCCTCCTCGCCCTGCAGCACCTGCGTCATAACAAACACGAGGTGATACTCTTCCATACCTACCACAAGAAACTGGAGTTCGACTTCGCGTTGGAAAACCGGCTTTACCGCTTTGTCGATATGGAGTCAGGCGAAGAGTTGAAGATTCACTCGAACCAGATTCGTGATTACTACAAGGCTGCCATCGGTGACTACTTTCAGGAGTTGAAAGTCAAATGTGGACAGTACCAGATTGACCTCATCCCTGCTGACATCACCAAAGGCTTCGACCATCTTCTGTTGCCCTACGTTCTGAAAAGGCAAAAGGCCTACTAACCATCCGCTCTCCATTAAGGAATCGTATCGTTTACTTTTCTGATAGTCAGGAAAGGAGTTCGTTTTCTGTCGCTTCTATCCTCATTATTTGCAATTCCTTATGAGAAAAACCAAGAGGAGTTGTTTGATATAATACTGATTTAAAACCATTTATAAATGAAAGAATCGCCATCATCCCCCAAAAAGGATGTCCATTATAATGTCCAGCATTTGACCATACCTGAATGGTCGGTATCGGACCGTCCCCGAGAAAAGTATCTCGCGCAGGGCAGCCGTTTCGTAAGCGATGCGGAACTGATTTCCATTTAGCTTCGAAACGGGAGCAATAACGAATCAGCGGTGGAGCTTGCTAAAAAAATTCTGGTGGCCAATGACAACAGCATCAACCGTTTGGCGGAAATGCCCATTGCCGATTTGCAGCGGATGAACGGGATTGGGACGGTGAAAGCCATCACGCTGCACGCTGCTTTCGAGCTGGGTCGCCGCCGCCGAGCTGAAGGTGTGGAGCAAGCGGCAAAAATCACCAGCTTGGACGATATCATCTCGTTGATGCAGAGTAAGCTGGCGGAACTTGACCACGAGGAATTTTGGGTGGTCTATGTGAATCAGGCAAATGCCATCCTGAAAGTGGAACAGGCAGGTTCTGGCGGACTAACCTCCACCGCTGTCGATATCCGCAGCATCATCAAGACGTCCGTCGCGGTCAGCGCCACCGGTCTGTTTTTGTGCCATAACCACCCGTCGGGAAATTTGCACCCAAGCGACTGTGACATTAAGCTGACTCAAAAAATCAAGAAGGCGGCAGATGTGTTTGACATCCACCTTCAAGATCATATCATCATCCACAAAGAGGACGCTTTCAGCTTTTACGCCGAAGGGCTTCTTTGACACTATATACAAAACGTTCTTTGAAAGACTGGAATGATTAGTGTCCCGTTTCAACTTCCCGCCGCACCACTTTCGTCAGGATGGAAGTCCTTATGCGTTCGGGAACTAGTTTGGAGAAAATGTAGCTGACGGGGTTCACCAAAATCTCCCGCTTTCCCTTGAAGGTTTGGTTGATGCACTTCCGTGCCACTTTTTCGGGTGGAACGAGTGTAAGCTTTCCGAAAAATCCCTGTTTTTCAATGCGTTTTCGAATCCCTTCGCTGGTGGCCATCGCGCCGGGACAAACCAAACTGACGGAGAGGCCGCGACCTTTGAACTCAGACCGAAGCCCGAAGGAGAAGGCATTGATGAACGCTTTGCTCGCCGGATAAACCATCTTGTACCCGATGGGCGTGTGTGCGGCCATACTGGAGACATTGAGGACGAAAGCACTCCCCTGCTTCAGCAGATTCGACAGAAGGGCGCGCGTCAGCAGGGACGTAGCCGTCACATTAAGCTGGATAATTTTGTCAATGTATTCGATGTCAGTAGCTTCAAAT
>JAGCTA010000230.1 GCA_017963875.1 Victivallales bacterium
CGTGAGACGCGAGACGCGAGACGTGAGACGCGAGACGCGAGACGTGAGACGCGAGACGCGAGACGTGAGACGCGAGACGTGAGACGCGAGACGTGAGACGCGAAAAAGGGTGTTGGTGAAACTTACTTTTCCTCCAGAAGACTCTCCGCCTTGGCGAGTCCCGCCTTTGCCATGTCGAGAATGCCAGGGAATAGGTCGCTTTCGGATGCGGCCTGCACGAGCATCTTGAAGCCAGGGACAATGTATTGGCGATAGCCGACGAGGCCGTCTTTGAGCCAGAGTTTTCCATAAGCGCCGAGCGCCTGCATCAGACGTTGGCAGGCCGCTGCGTAGAGGACATTGTTTGAAGGTGGAGTTCCATGGAGCGCATAGACTTGTCGGCAGTATTCACGCCAGATGGAAGTGCGCAGTTGTGGAGGATAGCACTGGTAGGGATCATAGAGTAGGGAGGCGACATCGTATGCCGCGCATCCAAGGCGCATACCCTGGAAATCAATAAGATAGACCTGTCCGTCCATGACTTTGATGTTTGCGGACTGGAGATCGCGGTGTATGGGGACGAGCGGCTGCCTCAGAAGCAATGTCCGCAGGTCGCAGTATTCTTTCGCCGCATACGTCCAGAGTTCAGGTGCCTGGAGGCATCTGTCGAGCATATTGTCTTTAAAATAGTCTCGTTCCCAGTCATAGAGACCTTTGGTGAAGCCCTTTTGGAGCGGCAGCTCCTCAAGTCTGACGGCCTGGTCGCCAAGGACATGCAGTTTTGCAACCTGTTCAATTACCTGGATGAGGAATTGCTCATGGAGTTGCGGGGCGACGAGGTTGATGTCGTTTTGTCCGAGGTCCTGTGAAACAAGTTCAAAGGTGTCGGCCAAATGCAATTTGACTTCTGGGACGGGGATGCCAAGGCGGAACAGAAAATCCGAAATGGCAGCGAATCCTGCATTTTCACGACGCTCTGGGTTGTAGGCGCACCAAACCCAGGATTGCTCTCCGACGGAAATGCGTTCATATTTTCTGCCGCTACCTTGTTTTTTCAAGGACGTCATGACAACTTGTTCTGGGTTGATTTTCAACGTCGAGAAAATGCGGTTGTCAGGCTTGCGAGCATCATCGACAGGCTTGGGCGGTTGGACGTCATTGCCGACGAAAACGCCGTCGGCATAAAGCAGCGGGCGCGGAAGGCGCGAGTAGTCCCAGAGGACGACATTGTGGAGTTGTGAGCCAGCGGGGACGTTGAGTTCCTTTCCAAGCCCAAGTGCGCCTGTGCATTGAACTCCGTTGAGTTCAAGTTCGAATCGTCTCTTTGCCTGTTCGGCCTGTGCATCTCTCAGCATGGTATGGTGTTCGAGTGCGCAGTCCGCGACGGCACCATGGGCGCGGATGTATTCGCGCACGGTGCCGATGTCCGACCAATAGACATTCGGGCTGGCGATTACCGCCTGGATGCGGCGACCTGATTCAAGAGCCTTTTGATACGCGTCAATGATATCTGGAGCAGGGGATTCGTCAAGGAAATCAAGGATGTTCCTGCGGAAGATATGGATTCCAGAAAACGTGTATGTGCCGTGTGCCTTGTCTCGAAAATTAAGAATGTTACCGTTGATGTCAAGGGAGACTGAGCGCGGTCCCTTGTTTGGAATCAGCAGGCAGGTGACATCTGCGTCGGCGGAAAGATGAGCGGCAATAAGATTTTTCAGGTCGTAATCGACGATGATATCGACGTTATGTACGAGAAAATGCTCTGTATCTGGGGCGAGTTTGATGCCTTGGCGCAGACCGCCTCCCTGATTCAGCAGTTTTGCCTCTGAGGAGACTTTGATATTCCAGCCGTGCCTATTGGAAAGTCTCTGGCAAGCCTCATATACTCTGTCTCCCTGATAATGAGCGTTGACGATGATTTGCTCAAGCCCTGCCTCATGCAGAACGGAGCCTGCCAGTTCAAGCAGTGGAACTCCGCAGAATGGGACGAGGGCTTTTGGACGGGTGAGTGTCGCAGGGCGGAGTCGCGTGCCTTCCCCTGCCGCAAGGATGAAACCGCTGATAGTCATAATTCGAGCCTTATATGGAAAATTATTGTAACATGGAATCTGAATTACTTATATTATAGCCACACTGTTTGAAATGGAAAGTTGTCTAAGTTATATTTAACTAAAAATGTTCATTTTTATTTTGTATGCAAATGAAACAGCCATCTTCAGAAAACAAAACTGGCGCTAGGATAGTCGCCGAAGCATTGAAACGCGAGGGCGTCGAATACGTCTTCGCATATCCTGGCGCGACATCCATGCCGCTTCACCAGGCGCTGTCCGATGAAAAAGTCAAAGTTATTCTTCCGCGCCATGAACAGGGCGGGGCATTTGCGGCTGGCGGCTATGCAAGGCGGACGGGGCATCCAGGCGTGTGCATGGCGACGAGCGGGCCAGGCGCGACGAATCTTGTCACGGGGATTGCCGATGCGTATATGGACTCAATTGCGCTGGTGGTCATTACTGCGCAGGTGGACCAGCATCTCATCGGGAAGAACGCTTTTCAGGAGACTGACATCATCGGCATGACTCGGCTTTGCGTAAAGCACAGTTATCTAGTTCTGGATATTCGAGACTTGGCTCAGACGTTGACTGACGCGTTTTATCTGGTGACGCATGGCAGGCCAGGGCCAGTCGTCATCGACATTCCATGGGATGTCCTTCATGCGACCTGTGTGCCTGAATTCAAGGGAAAGGCAAGCCTGCTTTGCCTGGAGGAGCGTCATGTTCCAACGGAATCATCGGTCGATGAACTTTATCGGATGCTGAAGGTGTGCAAACGGCCAGTGCTGTATGTCGGCGGAGGAGCGGTTGCCGCCAACGTATCGAAAGAGGTTCGTGCCTTTGCCGAAAGGAATCGGCTGCCTCTGACCAGCAGTCTTATGGGCATTGGTACCCTGGCATGGGATCATCCGCTGAACTTGCGATGGCTTGGGATGCACGGAGCATACGCGGCGAATCGCGCCGTAAACGAATGTGATTTGCTTATTGGGCTTGGCGTTCGGTTCAGCGACCGTGTCACGGGAAATATCAACGCCTTCGCCCCCCATGCGAAAATCGTCCATGTCGATATAGACAATAGTGAAATCAACAAGAACAAGCATACGGATTTCGCCTTGGTGTGCGATGTCCGCGAACTGCTTGTGAAACTATTGGAGAAGCCCGTGTTGCCAACGCGAAAAGCATGGCTGAAGCAACTGGACGAATGGAAGGCTGAGCATCCATTTGGTGTGGCGACAGGCGGGACGAAAGGTCTTATAGGCCCAGACGTCATCCAGATGCTTTACAAAATGACCAATGGTTCCGCGACAATTGTGACTGGCGTCGGTCAGCATCAGATGTGGGCGGCGCAGTTCTATGGCATGTCCAAGCCACGGCATCTTTTGACCAGCGGAGGTCTCGGGGCGATGGGGTTTGGGCTGCCAACGGCCATTGGCGCACAGATGGCCAAACCTGACGATACCGTCATACTCATTGACGGCGACGGCAGTTTTCAGATGAATATCCAGGAATTGGCGACGGTGTATTGCCAGTCATTGCCTCTGAAGATGGTCATTCTTGACAATCAACTCCTTGGGATGGTCGCCCAATGGCAGGACATATTCTACGATGGCCGCCATACGGACACGGACCTGGCTGTGCCGAAAGCGCGTCGGCCCTATCCTGATTTTGTCTCCATCGCCAAGGGGTATATGATTCCAGGACTGGAAGTAAGTACGACTAAAGAACTTGAGCCAGCCATTCGGAAAATGCTTAAAACTCCAGGGCCGTTTTTGCTGGATGTCCATATTGTTCCCAACGAGCATGTCCTGCCGATGATTCCCGCAGGAAAAACGTGTGAAGAGATCATTCTTTCATAAAAATACAATCAAAAACAAAGGAAGCAGTCATGAAAAAGATTTTGTCATTGGTGTTGTTATTGTGCGTTATCAGTGCATTTGCCGCGCCGCCGAAATATGTGTTTTTGTTCTTTGGGGACGGCATGTCGTTCCCCCAGAGGCTGGTGACTGAGGAATACATGAAGACCGTGCTGGGAAAGCAGCCGATATTCAATCATTTTCCAGTCAACGCTGCCACACGCACGAGTTGCGCCGACAAATTTGTGACGGATTCTGCCGCCAGCGGCACGGCGATTGCCTGTGGGGAGAAAACGAACTACATGTCCATTGGCGTCGGTGTGGATGGTGTGACACCATTGGAATCCGTGGCATACGTTGCCAAAAAGCGCGGCATGAAGGTCGGCATCATGACGTCTGTGACCATCAACCATGCGACGCCATCGGC
>JAGCTA010000231.1 GCA_017963875.1 Victivallales bacterium
GACTTTGCTGATAATCCATGAAGTGGCACTGCCGCAGATTATCAGCAGGATATCCTTTCGCGCAGATGCCCAGCCATTCCAGAAATGCTCCAGTGCCGACACGAAATTGGAACGCGGCGTGTCCATCCATGGCAGTTCGTCGAGAAAAATGACCTTTTTTCTTGCCTTGGATTTGGCAAGCAAATTGCCCAAAGCCTCAAAAGCGTCAAACCAGTTATGCGGCTGCGGGCAGTCGGGATACCCCTGAGCTTTCAAACTGCGCCAGAACTCGCTCAGTTGCAACGAATACCCCGCCTGCGAAAGGCCTGAATGCTGAAAGGCAAAGGCATATTGGAACGTTTCGCGCACAAGAAACGTCTTGCCGACGCGCCGCCGTCCATAGACTGCGACAAACTCGGAATACTTGGAGGACGCCGCCTCCAGCAATCGCGCCTTTTCTTGTTTTCGCCCTATCATGATGCCAACACACGCTATATTTTGCCAAAACTATATCAAAAAACATACTTTTGGCAAAATATAGCCTATACTTTGCCAAAAGGCAAGCCAAACTGAAGTTCTCAGCTGCAACTTTTCGAACACGCGGCGGGACGAGCAAAAGACATGAAACTATCTTCTTTTCACTTAAGGCATGAACGTCATCCGCGCCAGCTTGGATTGTATGAAGCGATGCTGACGCCGCCCATCGACGTCACTCTCACCGCCCGCCTGTAGCCATCATACACCGCAGGCATAGATGGCAGTTCGTCCTTGTGGCCGAGCCTTGATGAAATCAGCCATTCAGGACGATGCATCACGCGAAGTGTATAGCAGTCCCATAGTGCGATGTTCTCCACGCCATTCCTGTAGAGTTCAAGCGCGTAGTTTCGCAGTTCCTGTGGTTCGTAGCGCCCCTCCCACGGCATCTCGAAAAAGACCTTGATGCCAGTTTCTCGCGCAAGTTCCATATATTCATGAATATGTGGAAGTTTGGGTGAAATGTCGCTGCCGTGGATTCGCTGGATGGGCGTCATCGGGCCGTGTTTCTTGTAGGCGTCGAACTTGTCTACGGAGATGAGTTCGGGATGGTCGTCGTCGCGGAAGTTCTTGTCCTCTTCCCAGAGTTTCATGTTGCCGACGACGAGGCTGTCGACAAGTCCTTCCCGCGCCCATGTTTCAACGTCCAGTCCATAGATTCTGTTGTCGTCAAAACCATAGCAGACGATGGCGTTGATGCCAAGATGCGGAAGCTTCTTCGCCTCGCTGCAGTCGTCAAACGCCTTGCGCAGCCTGCGCATGAAATCCGTGATGAAACTGCATCGGACATTGGAAAGCCGTTCGTCCGTCAACGGCAGCGTGCATGGGTCGACGCCTGGATAAAGTTCTGCGAAACGGCGGCGCACGGGTTCCTCGAAAAGCACCTGCACGCCTCGGATCCAGATAAGCGTCGCGCCATGGCATCCCAGTTCAACCGCCTCCAGGAACTTGCCAATCATATAGTCGCCAACATCGGGATAGGCGTAGGAAAGCGTCGCGACAACATCGCCGTTGCGGTCGTGGCAGAACCATTGCGGATTCTCCGTGACAAACGGCATGTGGTCGACCTGGTTGTTTCCCATTGGAAAAACGAAGTTCGCAAGCCCCATGCGCTGTGCGCAATACAGCTTAATTCCGTGCTTTTCCGCGCGCCGAGCGTATTCGCCGACGACTTCGGGTAGACGCCTCTTGAATTCAATGGAACGCTGGACACGCAGCGACACAAACTCTTCCCGCCCATCCTTGCAGAGCTTTTCCGCCCATCCGTAGTCGCAGACGAGATAGGCAAGCTCCACCGATGCAATGTCGATGTCACTCCGCGCCCATTCGTCCATGACGGACGCATATTCATCCAGCGTTGCGTCCTTGCCAAGAAACTCCAGCCAGTCACCGTCCGTATGCGCATGAAGACGCCTCGTGTCCCGCTTTGAGAATTCCGCCTGATAATCGCGGACTTCCTGGTCATTCATAGGTTCGAAGCGCAGCCACAGCAGCCCGACTTTCGTTGCGCGAGTCCCAGGCAGCTTGCCGATGTCGATGGTTCTCCCCGTCAAGTCTGCGGCCTTCCAGAAGAATTCCTCGCCACGTTCAAAAGCGCTCCAGACTTTACTCACGGGACCTTGCGTGAAGAATGACGGAGAGGAATCTCCTGACAGCCTCAATGAAAGGCCGCAGCGATATGTCTCGCCCGAGAAAATGCAGACATGGATACGGTACCAGCCTGTCAAATCCAAAGCGGCGGTCACGGTCGGCGGCATGATGGCGTTGTCCGAATACAGCATGACGCCTGAATTTTCAACCGTCTCGTACTCAACCAGTTGCCATTTTCCTGGCATCAATCTCTCGCGTGTCAGACAATCCTTCTGGAGGACTGAAGCAGAAAAATCCTTGATGAAATGAGTTGTTCGTTCCATAAGAAAACCTCTTTGATGGACAAATACAACAAATGCGACAGTTTCAAAAGATGTGACAGGGAAACAGTCCCACGTGTCCCATTAGTCCCATTTGTCACAAAAACATACTCGAAAAAAGCAATGCAATAATATAGCAATGCCCTGCGATATTGTCCAGATTTGAGCCGCTTTCCGTCAGAGAGGAGCGACTCAAGCTATAGCCCTGCCTTACTTCCTCTCTTTCTGAACAATGTTGGACTCATGCGATTCCATCGTTTGAAAATGCGGTTGAAGTGTTCAACGCTGGCGAATCCGCACAAAAAGGCGATTTCCCTGACACGGTAATCCGTATGACGCAGAAAAAGTTCGGCGTGCGTCATGCGTTCACGAGTCAAAAGTTCAAAGAAAGAGCATCCGCAAAGCTCGGTGACAAGGTGGCATGTATGCGTCACTGACAACGAGAGATATCGCGCAAGCTCCCGTGTCGAGACAGCACGGTTGAAATTCTCCGAAACGAAGGACAGAACTTTTTCCCTTTGAGTCTGGCGTCCTGAATCGCTTTTCTGGTGAATTCTTTCTGCTTCCGCCAGAAGTCCTTCTGCAAAAACAGGCAGCAGGTGGCAGAGAGAAAGAATCCGTCGATGATCTTCAGGAGACATCTTCCAATGCCATAAACCAGCAAAAACAGAGAGAACATGCCGACCATTGCGAAAAACTGGCGCTGCTACTTCGAGGTACCCTTCACGGCAGTGGTTGATGAAATATCTTGGCCTCGTCCTGGCGACTTTATCATTATATTCGTTCATGCAATGAGTTACGCAGTATTGTCTGCATGGACGGCTACACTCAGGATACGTCTGACGATGAGAAGAGCGAATCGGCCTGATCATACATGTACGGTCATTGTTGAGCAAAACGTGGGTTTGGTCGTGAAGCGTCAGCTTGCATCCGCACAATGCCTCGAAATCCTTTAGCAATGGTTCCAGTTCAAACATGATTATCAGTTTTTTTAGTTAACTTATTGAAAAATCAAATATACAGCAATATACATCAAGTTTTTATCGACTTCAAGGCCTTGCGGAAAGCATTTTCCGACGTAAAGTAATCCTACACGCAAGAACTCATTCAAGAGCAGAATCAATTGGAACATTACGACGATGAAGAAGAAATACATCATTGACCGTGGATGTACATCCTGCGATGAATGTCGCGGACTTTGTCCGGTCAAAGCCATTTCAATGGATCTTAACGGGGCGCACATTGACCTTGAGAAGTGCATAGGCTGCGGAATATGCATAAACAACTGCCCATCGGAAGCGATTCGGCCAATACAAGCAGATGCTCGCCAACAATAAACCATCAAGGAGACAGACAAGCATGGAAACAAATTACGTTATCACCCCCGACGGAAGCGTCATCGAACCGTCACGACAACTCAGTTTAATTGGCCGCTATGACGTCATTGTCGCGGGCGGGGGCCCCGCGGGATTCGGCGCCGCTGTCGCAGCTGCACGCAAAGGATGCAAGACACTGCTGATTGAACGCGAATCTGCGCTAGGAGGTCTTTCAACCGTCGGTCTTGTTCCGATTCCACTGGATCTTGTTTGCGGCATTGGCAAGGAAATGATCCAGAACCTGGAAGCCGTCAATGCGCACTGGCACAGGAATTCGGACCCAGAAAAGCACAAGTTGATACTAGACCGCATGCTGAAGGCATCAGGGGCGGATTTGCTGCTCGCGTCCCATGTCGTCGATGCAATTGTCAAGGACAACCGCATCGTCGGTGTCGTCGTCGAAAGCAAAAGCGGCAGACAAGTGGCTCTGGCGGAACGAGTCATCGATTGCACGGGCGATGCAGACGTCGCGTTTTTCGCTGGCTGCGAATGTTTCGAGGGACGAAAGGAAGATGGCAAACACCAGGCGTGCTCCCTTGATTTCCGCCTCGGCGGCGTCAACTGGGAAGAATATCTTGACTCTGACCTCAAAAAGAATGACGCGCAGTGGATCAAGTTGATTGCACAGGCAGTAGAAAACGGCGATATGCCATACATGATTGAGAACCACCTCAATTGGATGACCCATGTGCCAGGCCGTCCGCAGAACTGCGGCATGGATGAAGTCTGCGTTTGCATCTCCCATTCAAGAAACTGCAATCCCCTATCATCTCGTGACTTGACTCGTATGTTTCAAGAAGGACGTGAACAGGCGGATATCTTCTCGAAGTTCATCAAGAAATTCATCCCCGGTTTCGAAAACTCCTATCTTATCGACACAGCAGGACTTCTCGGCGTTCGGGAAAGCAGGAGAATCGTCGGCGAATATGTCCTCAAGACATTGGATTTCGCTCGCGGGCAGCAGTTTGACGATGCCATCACGAGCACCTCGCACCATTATGACCTGCACAATCCAGATGGCCCTGGCAACATCAAGTGGGCAAAGGAAATCATCGACGGCAAGGTCTGCTATGTGAGCTCGCACGGGCACCCAGGCTCGTGGATGCCCCCATGCGGTGCTGAGAACATGACCGATGGCTGGGGGCGTACGGGCGCAGACCGACAATTCAGAACGACGCCTTGCGACATCCCCTATCGGACACTTGTGCCAATCAAGCTCGACAATCTGCTGGTCGCGGGGCGGTGCCTCTCCTCCGAATTCATGGCGCAGGCCGCCTCCAGGCTTATCATGACCTGCCTCAACATGGGCCAGGCCGCCGGAACCGCAATGGCGCAATCACTCAAAGAAAACATCGCGCCGCGCAAAATCGATGTCAAAACGCTTCAGGCGACTCTTGCTGAAGACAGAAAATAGTATCAACCAACTATTACCTAAATCCATGAAGTGCCGAATGGCGAGGCGATTTCTAGGAAAGTTGAGGGTGCGTATATGACATACGCAAACGAAACTCGACAACGAAATCCATCGCCAGGCAGTGCTTCACGGATTCAGGTCAATAACAACCAAACGGAGAAAAACGATGAGCGACATTGAAACAATCAACTGGGGAGCCAAGGAAATCCCCGTGGTGCGTGATGTCGATGTGCTTGTGGCAGGCGGCGGATATGCAGGCTTCGGTGCGGCGATGTGTGCGGCGCGGAATGGTGCGAAAGTACTTCTTGTCGAACAGCAGTCTGCCATTGGTGGACTGGTGACCATGGGCTATGTCGCGCTGACGTTCAGTTACATCGAAGGTATCGGCTACGAGTTGTTCCATGCCCTCAAGGCCAATAACGCCGTCCTCGGTCGTTTTCTCGACCTTGAAAAGACAAAAGTGATACTGGAGCAAATGCTTCTGAAGGAAGGCGTGGAGATTCTCTACGGCACGAGCATCGTGGATGCCCTGGTCGAGGACAGCACAATCAAGGGTGCGGTTATCTTCAACAAGAGCGGATTCCAGGCTATCAAGGCCAAACGCTCAATTGACACGTCGGGCGACGGCGACCTGGCGGTCTTCGCGGGCGTGCCATACGAGTCGGGCTGCCCCGAACTGAACAACTACAACCAGGCCTCCAGCCTTGTGATGCATGTCGGAAACGTCGATACAGAGGCGATGGATGGGCATGACATAACGCTGCTGTGGCGCGAAGCGGTTGACAAAGCCATGGCCAACAAGGAATACCCCTACATGATTGACAAGCGCTCGAATTGGATGGTCAGGGTGCCTGGCAGAGATCCAAAGCATGCTGAAATGTACATCTGCTATGCGCACAGCCGTAACTGCCGTTGCGTCGATGGCTTCGACCTGACGCGCCAGCTCATCGAGCAACGCCAGCAGTGCCAATGGACCATCAACTTCTGCCGCAAGTACATCCCTGGCTTTGCCAACTCATGGCTGATTGACACCGCCCCTCTGCTAGGTGTCAGGGAATCACGCAGAATCATGTGCGAATACAAGATGACAGGCGATGACCTCGTGGACAGCGCGCGCTTCGACGACGCCGTCGCGCGTGCTATGCATGCTTTCGACGCGCACCATCCGACGGAACCTGGTCATATCAAGCACATCGACAGGAAGCGGGAAGACGGCACGGTCGAAAAGTGCTACGTCACGCCTGGCAAATGGCGTGAAATCCCCTATCGAGCCCTCGTGACACTGAAGATCGACAACCTGCTGATTGCAGGGCGGAATCTCTCGGCGGACTTCATGGGCCAGAGCGGAACCCGTCTGGTACTGGAATGCATGAACATGGGGCAGGCAGCAGGCACCGCAGCCGCCATGTCCATCAAGGACGGCGTAACTGTCCGCAAGCTGGATGTACAGAAGTTGCGTCAGCGCCTCGTGGAGATGGGCATCAACCTCTACGAAAAACCAGCATATGGCGCGTCCTTCATCACCATCGAGGCGAAAATTACCCCAGAGGACCTGATTTACCCCGAGAACAACCCCTCTGGCCAGGCGAATGTCGTCCTTACCGAAGAGGCGGCGGCGAAATACAGGGTTGACGTCAGGGCGATTGAAGAAGACTGTATGGAGAAATACCTGAGCGAGAGAGGTTACACGGACAGCGGCGACGTCGGGACCAATCTGGAGTGATGGCGATGAAGCTTGAAACATACGAAAAACTTTCACAGGCGGTTGCAGCGTCACTCGCAAGGCAACATGCGCCTGTTCCTGTGACACCTGAGGCAAAAGAGGAAATACGGCGACGTCTCTTCAGGATGATGCGCGTCAAGGAGGAGTGGCTTCCTGAAATCAGTTGGAAGCCCATTGCAAGCCGTCGTTTTGACGACGTCGAGACCGAGACGCTTCGTTTTCGCTCATGGGATGGCATGTACGGCGATGCGACGCTCTATCTTCCGCGAAGCAGGCAAGGCAAAGTGCCTGCGATGCTCTTCAGCCCTGGGCATGCGCACACTTCAGGTCGTTTCCATTCCAACTACCAGATAATGGCGCAACAGCTGGCCGCGTATGGCACCGCCGTCCTGCTGTTTGACCAATTCGGGCTAGGCGACCGTGCCCACACGGGTCATTCCAAAGCATACGCCCCCTTCACCTGCGGCACGACGGTGATCGGCCTCATGATACTCGAGGGAATCGCGCTCTTCAACAAACTGGCTTCCGACGAACGCATCAATTCGTCACGCGTCGGCATCATGGGGCACTCGGGCGGCGGTCAGAACACGCTGTTCCTGTCTGTGGCATTGCATGAACGCGCAGCGTTGGCAGTGCCAAGCGGCTGGGCTTGCTCGTTTGAATACAACGCGCGCAAGGAACGCCATCTGTGCCCATGCGACCTCTTCCCAGGTCTGCTCCACGAGTTCGAGGTCTGGCATGCCATCGGATGCATGTACCCGAAGCCCATCCTGTGCTGCTCAGGCACGGGGGACACGATGATCGCGCGGGATGTCGTCATTCGGCTGAAGCATCGCCTTGAGGCGTTCTACGCCCCTGGCAGAAGCGAGGTGTATCTATGGAATGGAGGCCATTCATGGGAACAACCGTCAGACTACGGTCACGTCATGGATTTCATTCTGCGGAACTTCGGTCTGCCGACAACAACGAATGGCCTGACTGAACTGCCACAGCCATTCTTCCCAGATGCCCCAAACGCAGACAAGCCGCCCTACCCGTCGGATGCAGTCGATCTGACGCAATTGGCAGCAAGACTCACGGGAAAAACACCGCGAGAAGCATCCTCGATTCTTGACGCGTTTCCACCGCCAGACTTCCTGACACAGGAGGAGTTCGCCGCCATGGACAAGGAGACAAAAGAGTACTTTGTCCAAGTCGCATCTTTCCTGTAGCAAGGGTCATTTACACAAAGACCTACAATTGGCCTACCATGTTGCCAACACTCGCTATATTTTGCCAAAACTATATCCTAAAACATACTTTTGGCAAAGTATAGCCCATATTTTGCCAAAAGACAAGCAAAATGAGGTGAAAACTCTTCCATGCTTCCGAAATCTGAAAGCGACCATCTGCCTGGAACGCTGCGCTGGACTGGCCGCTCGGTCCTCCTCCCTGAAGAACGCATCGTCGCCTCATGCCTCAGAGTCTATGGGATTGGAAGACAGACAAATATGCATTTTCGACGGTACACTCTGACGTGATGAGAGTCAGGTAAACCTTTTTTTCGTGTGTGCGTGACCACCTGCCCCCCCCATTTTCCAGATACCCCTATCCAACAACGCAGATGCAACCTGCGCTGGAATCCGACGTGAAGCGCAGTCCGAAAAGATTGCGTGGATTAATGGTGGTTGTGTAGGCCAGGTCCCCAAGAACCACTTCATCTATCACAGTGCCGTCGTTGATAATTTGGAGGTTTGCCTTGCCAAAATGCAGTTTTGGATGAAAGCCAACTTTCAGGCGTGTACCGTCAAATGAGCCTGGCGCAATCCAGAAGAGTAATTCGCCCTCCACATGGGTACCGAATGAAAGGCCCTGCGGGAATTCCTGCGGGCCGTCTGACAGTAATAATTTGATGGGTATCCTCTCGTCTTTCATATTCACGGCAAAGTCACGCTCGAAGGCTGTATAACGGTAGGGTTGGAAACCACCAAAGGGGAAGACGTGCGGCTCCATGTCGGTCAGAGGGCAAGATGGCGGTGTCGCATCTTTGCCATTTGCGATGGCGAACACGGTCCAGATGGCGTCTGCACTAATTTTCACGGCGTTGTCAAACATCCGCTGGTTCAGGTGCCTGCATATTTCCGTGTCGCCATTGTTTGCTTTCAGGATGAAAGAGAAGAGGCATTTTCGGGAATCTGTCACGCAGGCGACATATTCAGCATAAAGACGCATGGAAGCCTCGTCTGCGGTGCGTCCCAACGAGTGCGGAACATAGTTTGGTGCTTGGCAGGAATCGGAGTTGAGTCGGGCAGCGAGGTAGGAGGGGCGAATAGGAAAGTCGCGGCTGTCAGCCATCCTGTCCAACACGAAGGCATCGGCCCCTCCTGGGCCTTCCAAAGCATGCAGGCCAAATGTGGAATCCTCCAGCGTATGAACCAGGCACCCCAGGAACTTGCGTGCCTCCTCCTTCTCATTGTTGTTCAGGCAGTCGATGATGCGGGTGAAATAGAACTGAAAGCCCGAGAACATGAATTCAAAGTTATGGTTGATGAATTTGTGCGAGTGGAAGAGCCTGCCGTTTTCATCGGCGTTCCAGTATCGATATGCCTCCTCGTATGGCGTATGGGGCGGATAGTGGAATTGGATGCCATCCTTCATATAGGTATATGGCGCGATTTCATTTCGTCGCGGACCATAGAACTCATCGGGGAAACGGCAATAGTCGTGAACGAGAGCGCTATTCTCCCCAGTGGCCTGGAAGCCACAGTTTTCCAATGCGCATTGGGTGATTTTACTATGTGTGGTGGCGTTTGGCATCGTTGTACTTTTTTTCTGTATATTTTTGTCAATGAGGAATCTGGATAATTGGCACGTGTGGCTGTTTCATACATAGGAACCGATCGATGCGACTTTTGCGTTACCGAGATTTGTCCTCGACCGAGGCCATTCCACAGCGCCCTTTGCTATGTGGTTCAATCCCCCTTCCAAGTGATTAGTCTTCCTTGAGGTCGATGCAGTACAGACGGGTGCCAGCGGCCATGAACGCGTCAATAAACTTTCCGTCCTTCAATGGAATCACGCGGTCCTCGAAAACGACTTTCACCTCTTGCTCTCTTACGCCGTTGATTCGCATATTTGCGACAACAGGCTTGAAACTCGGATTCTGGGCAATCACGTAAAGCGTCCCGCCGACCGTCATCGCACGGTATTCAACCGTCCCTTTCTGGTCTTGAACTGCGAACTTGTCCGCCGCATCATCGCCGTATGCGGCAAAGGACAGCGCAGACGCCTTCATGAACAACTCGCTAGCGTGCTTCCATGTTTCGGGATAGCGTTCCATGCGGTAGTCGCCGCATTGGTACAGTCCGATGCCATTCGCCTTGCGGCGGAACGTCGCCCATACCATATACTCAATGTCCTGCGGCGTGGGCACGAACCCCGTCAATTCGGGATCGCCAGTGGAAAAACCCTTGAGCAATGCGAAGAGCGGTTTTGCACCAGCGGCCTCGCGCCCCGCATGAACTGCGGCGTCGGTGGAGAAAATCATTTTCCCTTCGGCATAGTGGTCGATGACGAGGAAATCACCCAAGTCAGCCATCTCCTTGTATTTCGATCGGTCACATGAACAGATGCCACGCCAGCCGTTGGAGCGGTCGCCGTAGATGGAAAGGAACTTTTTGATGTATTCTGCACTGCAATGGACGTCCATTTCGTCCATCCACGCACCGAGCCTCGCGTGGCTGCGGAGGACTCCGCTCGCCGCATGTTCGGCGACATCCGCCTCAATTCCCGCAGGCGTCCTGTCCTTGCTGTAGTATCCCTTGAACACAGAGCCGCAATCCAGGAACTTGAGATTCCGCTCAATGGCCTTCTCGAGCGCGTTTCCACTGGTAAACGCATTGCCAAGCGAGACATTAAATCCCATTTTCTCTATTTCAAGTTTAGGAAACTGATATCCATAGTAAATCATCGGAATGCCAATTGAAAAAGTAAACGCACCCCCAATCCTGTATTCCTGTGCATTTACTTTTACAAAGCGGAGGAGGCGCATTTACCCTGTCTCAAGAAAGTCTGAGCTTTGACGCGGCC
>JAGCTA010000232.1 GCA_017963875.1 Victivallales bacterium
GCGCCGCGCGACGTGTTGATCAGCGTCGCATGCGGCTTCATGCTCCTGATAAGTTCGCCAGTCACAAGTTTCTCCGTCTCCTTCAGCCATGGCGTGTGGATGGAGACAACGTCCGCCGTCTTGAAGGCGTCCTCAAGGCTCGTCAACGTGACTCCCAGTTCGTCTGCTGTCTCCTGCGTCGCAAACGGGTCGTATGCCAAGACTTTGAGTTCAAATGACTTGAGCATTTGCGCCAAACGTTTGCCAATCATCCCAAGGGAAATCAAGGCGACCGTGCTCTTGTACGCCCCCGCACAATCGATTCGCGGGGTATAGGCATGAGTTCGCCGTCCCTCCAGAACATAATGCCATCCCTGCTTCAGTGCAAAGAGGATTTCCGCAAGCGCCAGTTCCGTGACTGGAACCGCGTTGGCCACCCAACTGCTTGTGACAATAATCCCCCTCGCCCAAAACTCTGGAGTCACCATGCTTTTGATGCTTCCTGCCCCATAAAAGACAGCCCGAAGCCTCGGCGCATGGCTGAGAAATTCTCCGTTCAGTTTCGGCGCGCCCCAGCCAGAAAAAATCAGTTCGACTTCTTTCAATAATTCAGGCTTCGCCAAAATATCATTTGGAGTCTGGGCAGGCGCAATTACCTCACACAACTCATGAATTCTCTTCAGTTCCTCTTCACCGTATATCCACGAATAATAATCTTTTCCAAGAATGAACAATGCCTTTGGTTTCATTTATTTGGAACTCCTTGAAAATGAGTTTTCTGTTCTGTGCCTCGGGCGCTAGCCAGAGGAGAATGATCTTTTTTTAATTTCATCTATGCAAACGAAAAATCAAGTGCAGTTGATTTTTGTGTTTGCGCTATTACAATACATTAATGTTTTGTTTCAGTTATCTAAACACAAAAGGGCTCCTCATGCACGACTACATTGCGAAATTCAAGGAATACTCCAAACTCCCCTACGAAGAAGCAGTCAAAATCCTCCCGCAGATTCGTGACAACACCAACTATGATGAATCGTTGATACCAGAATACACTCTGCCCTCCGCCCTGGACATCGTTCCAGGCAGGAAAGTGCGCACGGCCATGGACTGGCAGACATTCGGACGCCCAGCCATGCTCAAACTCTTCAGCGAACAAATGTACGGCAAAATCCTGCCACGACCAGACGCCCTGTCTTTCCAGATTCTCTCGCAAAAAGACGATGCGCTGGACGGTATCGCCATCCGACAGGAAATTCGCGTCACCTCGACCATGGCAAACGGGCAGTCCTTTTCCTTTGACCTGCTTTTCTATGCCCCCAAATCCGCTCTTGACAAACCTGTCCCCGCATTCGTCGGATTGAATTTCAAGGGAAACCACGCCACGACAAAGGAAACGGATGTGAAGATGACAGGACATAAGTTCGGCAATCCAGCCATGTTCGAAGAATCGACACGCGGCATTCAGGCAGAACGCTGGTCATTCAAGGAACTTGTCAAGCGTGGCTATGCCTCCGTCACCGCCTGTTACCACGATATCTTCCCCGATCGCATCAATGGATGGTATGAAAGCGCCCTGGCGCTTTTTGAAAACAATCTCGAAGGCCGCGTCGGTTCCCATGAACACTACACATCCATCGGCGTCTGGGCATGGGGACTTTCCCGCATGATGGATTTTCTTGAAAGTTCGCCTTTCGTCGATGCGCTCAGAGTCGGCGTGCATGGCCATTCGCGCCTTGGCAAAACCGCCCTCTGGACAGGTGCCATCGATCAGCGGTTCCGACTTGTCATCTCCAATTGCTCTGGGTGCGGCGGTGCCGCCCTCGCACGCAGAATGCTTGGAGAAACATATCCTTTCATCTGCAATGTCTTCCCAAGTTGGTTTGTCAAATCCTTCAGACAATACATGGGACATGAGGAAGAAATGCCCTTCGATCAGCATGAACTCATTGCCCTCGCCGCCCCGCGGGCCGTCGCCGTCGCAAGCGCCACCGAAGACCTCTGGGCTGACCCCAAGGGCGAATTCCTTGCCGCAAAGGCTGCCGAGGAAGTCTATGCGCTTTTTGGCTCTAAGGGCCTTCCCGCCACGGAATTTCCGCCGCCAGATACGGCCGTCAGCGGCGATATCAGTTACCACGTCCATACTGGAAAACATGACCAGACGCTTTTTGACTGGAACCATTACATGGAACTCGCCGACACGTATCTGAACTGATGCCATGGAACTGCGGAACATCGGAATTTTCGCCCACGTTGATGCTGGAAAGACAACGCTTTCTGAGCGCATCCTCGTCCACTCTGGTGTCATCAGACAGGCAGGAAGCGTCGATGACGGGACCGCCCATACAGACAACCTGCCTGTAGAACAGCGCCGAGGCATCTCCGTCAAGGCGACCTGCGTTTCATTCGTCTGGAAGAATGTTCATTTCAACCTCATCGACACGCCTGGGCACACGGATTTCTCCGCTGAAATCGAACGGTCTCTGTGGGCGTTGGACGGTGCGGTGCTGCTCATTGACGCAGTGGAAGGCGTCCAGCCACAGACGGAAGTGCTTTTCAGCGTCCTAACCCAGCAGCGAATTCCGATAGTCATCTTCATCAACAAGACAGACAGAGAAGGCGCAGACGTTGCCTCGGTTTTATGCCAGTTGCAGAAACTATCCAAGGAAATCGTCTGTCCAACGGACATGGAGTCGTTGACGGAATGCGTCTGCAGTGCGGATGACGACCTTATGGAACGCTATTTGAATGGCGATAGCATTTCCTCCGACCTGTTATTCGCCAAATTCCGCGACCTGGCACGCTCGGGGCAGGCATTTCCCGTCTATTCTGGCTCTGCTCTTCGGGACATCGGCATAACGGAATTCATGGATGCCCTGGTCGCCTATCTGCCGCCGCCATCGTCCGCCAATGACGAATTGTGCGGCATTGTGTTTGCCTGCGTCATCGACCGCGTCATGGGACGGGGGCTTCTGGTTCGGCTCTTCGGCGGTCGCCTCGAAAACCGAATGTTAATCAACATCTCCCGAGGATATGATTTTCTGACGGGCCAGGAGAAGGTGGATTCACGAAAAATCACGCAAATCCGCGATGTCTCAGGCAATGACCTGGGCGTGTTGGAGGCGGGAATGGTCGGCATCGTCTATGGTCTGGGCGACGTCGATATCGGCCATGTCTTCGGTGACAAAGCACGTCTGCCGCGGAAAATGGAAGCGGGGTCGCTCCGAGCGCCGCTCATCAACGTGCAGGTCAAGCCAGAAAAACCTGAAGACATGCGTGCGCTCCGCACTGCGTGTGAAACCCTGTCCGCCGAAGACCCGATGCTTCAGGCGCGTTACATCAGAACGCTCGACCAGTTGCAAATCTCAGTCATGGGAACCGTTCAACTGGAGATTCTCGAAGAACTTCTCCAGACACGTTTCGGGCTGAAGGCTTCCTTCGGCGAACCGACCGTCATCTACAAGGAGACCATCCGAAAAGCCGCGCGCGGTTTCATTGACTACACCATGCCCAAACCCTGCTGGGCAATCCTTGAATTCCAAATCGAACCCGCGCCTAGAGGCAGCGGCGTGACTTTTGAGTCAAAAGTACCAGTAAAGGACATCCTCGCGCGTTATCAGCACCAGGTCGAACAGGCGATCCCATTGTCACTGCGTCAAGGACGTCTCGGCTGGGAGGTCACGGATGTAAAAATCACGCTCACGGGAGGAAATTCACACTTAGAGCATACGCATCCGCTCGATTTTATCGTGGCGACTCCAATGGGTATCCAAAATGGCCTCGCCAACGGCGGCAGCGTCCTTCTTGAGCCAATTCTGGAAGCGCGTTTTCTCCTTCCGCCTGATTGCATCGGGCGCGTCATCAGCGATGTCAATACCATGCGCGGCGAAGTGCTCGAAACTGCATCTTCAGGCGACCGCGTTACACTGACGGCACTCATACCAGTCAGTTCCAGCCTCAATTATTCCACGACGTTGGCGATGGAGACGGGTGGGCGCGGTATCATGAACGTCCGTCTCCACGGCTATCGCGACTGCCCATTGGAACTCGGAGCAACCGCGCCACGCCGTTCCACCGACCCGCTGGATACGGCAAAATACATCCTTGTCATCCGAAACGCCCTTGAAGGCAGCCTCTTTGATGATGAATAACCAAACATCATCAAAAAACTCCCTTTTTTTCTTGTATTCCCAGGAAAATCAGCCATAGTAATATTTTGTTTTTTATCACAATTATTAAAATAAGGAGTTATTCATGACCATTCGCCTAGGTTTTTATGGAGCCGCGCAAAATGTCACAGGTTCCTGTTATCTGCTGCAAGCCAATGGGAAAAACATCCTTATTGACTGCGGAATATATCAGGAGCACGATTTGAAGGACCGCAACTGGGCTGAGTTCCCCATTCCACCAGAAGCAGTAGATGCCGTCGTCCTGACCCATGCGCACCTCGACCACTGTGGACGCGTCCCGAGGCTGGTTGCACAAGGATACAACGGCCCCGTCTATTGCTCGTCAGCCACGGCGGACATTGCGCAGATTGTCATGCTCGACTGCGCTAAAATCAATGAGGAAGATGCCGAGTTCAAACGGAAACGTCACGAAAAGGAAGGCCGCAAAGGCCCCTTCCCCGAGCAACCGCTCTATACTCAAACGGATGCTGAAGCCGTCAAGCCATTCATCACGCCATGGCCTTTTGACAAACCTTTGCGCATCGCCACAGGAATCACATTGGAATTCATCTATGTGGCACATATCCTGGGCGCGGCATTCGTCCGTTTTACCATTGAGGAAAATGGAGAGACACGGAAGATTGTCTTCTCTGGCGATGTTGGACGTTGCGACATGCCCATCCTCAAAGACCCAAGCCCCCTCGGAGCCGCAGATTACATCGTCTGCGAATCCACGTATGGTGACCGATTCCATGGAAAACAGGCGGAAATACCTGACGATCTCGCCGAAATTGTGAATGACACTGTCCGCAGAGGCGGCAATATCATCATCCCGAGTTTTGCCATCGAACGCACGCAGGAACTCATCTATTACCTGGCAAAATTGCTGCACGAAGACAAAATCCCGCACCTGCGGACATTTGTGGACAGCCCCATGGCGGTCAAGGTCTCGGAAGTGTTCAAACGCCATGCGGATTTGTTTGACGAAGACACGACAACCCTTGTCAGAAAGGTCCGTCTGCCTGGCCTGACGATGGTTCGCAGCATCGCCGATTCAAAAAGCATCAACCACATCAAAGGGACAGCCATCATTATTGCTGGCTCAGGCATGTGCACGGGGGGGCGTATCAAGCACCATCTTGCGCATAACATTGAAAATCCCCACAACACCGTCCTCTTTGTCGGATACCAGGCGGAGGGGACGCTTGGAAGAGAAATCCTCGATGGTGAAAAGAATGTCCGAATCCTCGGCGAACAGTTCACGGTCCGTGCACGCATTGCCAAGTTGGAGGGATTTTCGGCCCATGCCGACCAAGGCGAATTGCTGCATTGGCTGAAAACCGTCGATGGCACACCGAAAACACTTTTCGTAACGCACGGAGAAAAGAATGCGGCGGCAACCTTCTCTTCAGTCGTTTCCGAAAAACTAGGCTGGCACACGGAAGTTCCAGTATACCAGCAGTCTTTTGAACTAAATTAAACGTCAATATAACATTATTTTCAACAATCCAAATCCCCAAAAAGGCAAGTACATTATGGAATTCAAGAAAGTCGGCAAGACGTACCAACTGTTCGTGCAGAACGGACAGGACCTCAAGGATGTTCTGGTACTGGATGAAGCACTGTGGGGTGCGACATCCGCTCCAGCGTCCATCTTCAGTTTTGACCCTGCGATGACAGCGATTCTCGACCCAGGGAAGACGGGGCGAATCACATCCAATTCAGTCAAGGATGCCATCAACTGGTTCCTTGCAAAGACGAAAAATCCCGCCAGCGTGACGCAGGATTTCAATGGCGAACTCAAACTGACCGACATCAGCGATGACGCCAAGCCATTGATTGAATCTGCGAAGCACATCCTTGAGGAAATGAGCGCGTCTGACCGCACATTCATCACCTTGAAGCAAATCCGTGATTATTTCGCAGTCGTCGCGAAGCGCCCCTTCAATGGAGACGGCGTTGTCTCCCTCACTGGCGCAGAAGCCATCTCCGCTGACTTCAAGACCATCTTGACAGATGTCATTACTGTCACGGGCGGCACGCCTGATGCGGATGGCACCATTGGAGCAACGGAAAAGAATCTACAGGATTTTCTGGCGGCGGCCAGGGATTACCTCGCCTGGTTGGATGCAGGCGCCATCCCCGCAGGTCAGGCGAAATCCGACATCATGCCGATGGGAACGGATACTCCCGCGTATGCAAGCCTCGTCCGTGCAATCACGCCGCAGGTCGACCAGTTCTTCAAACTGTCGGGTCTTCTTGGCTTTGATGAACGCATTGAGCCAAAATCCATGGCTCCAGAAGCGAAAGTGAATGCCTTCGACCCCGCGAACCAGCCAGAAGTCGATGCCTATCTGCAATCATTGCCAATCGCGAAGCCAGATGCCAGCAATCTGCTGTCTTTGGACCTGAACGTCATCAACCCAATCTATCGCAACCAATGGAATGACGTAACCATCAAAATACTGAAGCCTGTTCTTGGAGAAGATATTACGGCAATCTCACCAGAACAGTGGAATCAGGTCAAGGCACTCTTTGCGCCATACGAAGCCTATCTTGCCAGCAAGAAGGGCGGCGATGCCGAAAAAGTTCCCGTGGAGCGTCTCCGTGCAGCACTCGCAGACAAAAAACTCCCCGACATGTCTGCCGATGCGGCCGCCCGCGACAAGTTGGAGACCGATTTTGTCAATGCAGCGAAAGAAGTTGAAAAACTGCTTCTGCTTCACACATACCTGCTTCGTTTTGTCAACAACTTTGTGTCATTCCCTGAAATGTACGACCCGAAGAAACGCGCCATGTTCGAGTGCGGTTCGCTGGTCATCGACGGACGCTGGTTCAACCTCGCCTTCCCTGTTGACAACCCCGCCGCACACCAGGCGCTAGCCAAGAAGTCCCTGCTCTGCATGTTGTATGTTGAAGTCACCAAGGCTCCTGGAAGCACCTTCAATGTCTGCATTCCTGTCACATTCGGCTCTCAGGGCAATCTGGACGTCGGCAAGCGCGGCGTATTCTTCAGCACGGATGGACATCAATACGACGCCAAGGTCACGCATTTCATCTCCAACCCCGTCTGCATCCGAGAGGCGATGTTCGCGCCGTTCATCAAACTGTGGACCATCGTCGAAGGCAAAATTGAAGGATGGTCCTCCAATGCGGAAAAGACATTCACAGGAAACTTCGACAAGGCGATATCCTCTCCGACCGCCTTGGCGCAGGCACCTGCCCAACCGCCAGCCCCAGCGGCACCTGCGGCAAACGGCAAGGGCAATGACAAGTCAGGCATGTTGCTAGGCGCATCCGTTGCCGTCGCGGCTTTAGGTTCCGCGTTTGCATTCATTTCGAATACGCTGTCGAACATGTCGGCGAACGCCATCTGGGTTACAGTCCTCTGCGCCATACTGGTACTTCTCGCGCCAATCACCATCCTTGCGATGATCAAACTCAGCAAACAGGACCTCTCCTCTGTTCTTGAAGGTTCTGGCTGGGCAATCAACCTCCGCATGAAACTGACGACAAGACTTCGCGGCCAGTTCACCAATTTCGGCAAGTACCCGAAAGACGCCAAGGGCAAGCCCATGAACCGCGCCATCCTCTGGACCATTATCATCCTTCTCATCATCGGCGCTTCCATTGGTGTCTCGTGCTACCGCGAACATAGGCAGAACCTCAAAGAACAGGCCGAAAAAGCCGAAGCCGCAAAGAAGGCCGCGGAAGAAGCCGCAGCCGCGAAGAAGGCCGCTGATGAGGCTGCTGCCGCAAAGAAAACTGCCGAAGAAGCAGCCGCCAAGAAGGCCGCCGAAGAAGCAGCAGCCAAAATAGTCGCTGCAGAAGCCGCAACCGCCAAGCAGGCAGCCGAGGCAGATGTCGCGAAAAAAGCCATTCAAGAAGTAGTGGCCAAAAAGGCGGCTGAAACTGCCGAAGCAAAAGCCGCCGCCGCGCAAAAAGCCGCTGACGCTGCTGCTGCGCCTGCACCTGCACCTGCTCAAAAATAAGGCCTACGCCTGACAATCAGCCTCCATGTCCCTCCAGACGGCACTCGTCTTCTGGAGGGATTTTTTTATCTCAAACCAAGGGGAAAAATCTCGTCCAATCACGTCTCCAGCATATTCAAAATTTGAGATTCACAAGAAAAGGCTTATATTATAAAGTGTATATAATTAGAATTAGGTGTAGATAATCCCAACAGGAGTTCTGATTGTGACAAAAATTACCTTTATGGGTGCAGGTAGCACCGTGTTTGCCAAAAACATCATTGGCGACTGTTTTTTGACCGATTGCCTCAAAGACAGCACCATCGCCCTCTATGACATTGACCCAGAGCGTCTCCATGAATCAAAGATGATGCTGGAGAATCTGAATACCAATATCAATGACAAACGAGCCACCATCACGACGCATCTAGGCATCAAGCAGCGGAAAGCGGCCCTAAAGGATGCTGATTTCGTCATAAATGCAATTCAAGTTGGTGGTTATGAACCATCTACAGTCACAGACTTTGAGATTCCGAAGAAATACGGTTTGCGTCAGACCATCGGCGACACGCTGGGCATCGGCGGCATTTTCCGCGGACTGAGAACCATCCATGTCATTGACGGCTTTGCGAACGACATCAAGGCGGCCTGCCCGAATGCCTGGTTCCTCAACTACACAAACCCGATGTCCATTGTCAGCGGCTATCTCCAGCGCATTTGCGGCATCAAGTGCGTTGGCCTTTGCCATTCTGTCCAGGTCTGCGCCAGCAACTTGCTCAAGGAGTTGGACATCTATGAAAAGTATTGGCCAGTCAGATGGAAGATCGCAGGCATCAACCACATGGCATGGCTGCTTGAAATTGAAAAGGACGGCAAGTCGCTATATCCTGAAATCCGCAAACTTGCGGAAAGGAAGAACAGAGCGGCACGCAAGCCAGATGGTGAAAAGCACAATGACATGGTGCGCTTCGAAATCATGAAGCATTTCGGCTACTACAACACAGAGTCATCCGAGCACACTGCCGAATACCACCCGTATTTCATCAAGGCAAACCGCGAGGATCTCATCCAGGAATTCAACATTCCGCTTGACGAATACCTCCGCCGCTGCCAGAACCAGATTACAGGCTGGTATCGCCAGCGCAATGAAATCGTTCATAATGCAAAACTCACCCATACCCGCACACACGAATATGGTTCACGCATCATGGAAGCGATGATAACCGATACGCCAATTGAAATCGGCGGCAACGTCCTCAATACGGGGCTCATCACCAACCTACCGCCTGAAGCATGCGTTGAAGTGCCCTGCCTGGTCAACAGAAACGGCGTTCAAGGATGCTATGTCGGGGCACTCCCTCCACAACTGGCGGCGCTCAACATGACGCATATCAATGTCCATTTCCTCACCATCGAGGCGGCCATTCACAAATCGCGTTCCCTCGCCTACCAGGCGGCCATGCTCGACCCGCATACGCGAGCAGAACTCACTCTTGACAAAATCCGCGAAATGTGCGATGACCTGTTCGAAGCACATATCCGCGACGGCATCCTCCCCGAATACAAATAGAAATCCGTCTTCTCGTCCCATTTGCTTTTAATTCTCCAGGCCGCTGCGGATAATCCCACAGTGGCCTTTTGTAGTTATAGCCTGCCAATATAATTCATGACTGCCCAAGAACCATCATATTCAGGACGATATATCATCGGCATCGATCTTGGCACGACCAATTGCGCGATGTGCTATATCGACCTTGACAGTCCCATCCATGAACTGCATCAGTTCGACATCCCGCAACTGGTTGCGCCTGGCGAAGTCGCATCAGAGCCTCTGCTGCCTTCATTTACCTATCTTCCTGGCGACCATGAACTTCCACCCGAGGCGTTGAAACTCCCATGGGATTCCTCAAAATCCTATGCAGTCGGGCATTTTGCACGTGAACAAGGCTCTCGAATACCAGAACGGCTGATTTCCTCCGCGAAATCCTGGCTGGCGCATTCAGGCGTGGACCGCACCCGCCCTATTCTACCATGGGGTGGAGACCTGGGAAGCCAGATGACTTCCCCCGTCGATGTTTCCTTTTTCTACCTTGACCATCTTCGTCAGGCATGGGACTCCATCTTCAAACGCAAAAAAGACAGGGACGGCACGCCATGTCGGCTCACTGAACAGCAAATCATCGTCACGGTTCCAGCATCGTTCGACGAGGCCGCCCGCGAACTGACAATAGCCGCCGCCCGCAAGGCAGGCTTCAAGAACCTCACACTCATCGAAGAACCTCTTGCCGCTTTCTATGCATGGTTGGCTTGCCACGAAGCAAACTGGAAAGAACTTGTCGCCCCTAGCGATGTCATCGTCGTCATCGATGTTGGCGGCGGTACGACGGATTTTTCAATCGTGGAAATTGATGAGTCATTTACGCTTCGTCGAAAGGCCGTCGGCAATCATCTACTGTTGGGTGGGGACAATATGGATATGGCCCTGGCACGTCAAGCGGAAAGCCATTGGAAGACGCGCCTGACACAACGCCAATGGACGACATTGTGCCAGGAATGCAGACGCGCAAAGGAAACACTGCTGGGCAATACGCCGCCTGAAAGTTATAAAGTGCAATTGAGGGGATTCGGAAGTTCGGTCGTTTCAGGAACAAAATCACTGGCATTCATGCGCGAGCAAGTCGTTGATACCATCCTTGAAGGATTTTTCACTTCAATACCAGTCGATTCGCCGCCACCCGAACGCCGCAAGGGCATTCAGGAAATGGGCCTGCCATACGCTGCAGACCCGACGATAACCCGCCATCTGCTTCAGTTTCTCAGAAACGCGGGACCGTCATTGTCATCGCCAGTTGATTTGGCACGTCCAAACAAGGTTCTATTCAATGGCGGCGCGATGATTCCCGCACTCATTCGCAAGCGCATCCTCGATGTATTGCGTGACTGGACAGAACAGGATAATATCACTGAACTTGAAACTACGGATTTTTCTCTCGCAGTCGCCCAGGGAGCCGCGACATACGGA
>JAGCTA010000233.1 GCA_017963875.1 Victivallales bacterium
AGGAAGGTGCTGTGGGTCTTGAAGCCCAGCGAGAAGGAAACGGCGTACTTGTCCCCCTGTCTGCGCGAGAGCCAGGCGCAGTAGTCCCAGTTCGCCCTCTCGAACTCGCGAGCATAGTGATAGACCTTCTTGTCGAAGAGGAAATAAGACCCCGTTCCTGTTGTGGCGGCGATTTCATCGGGGTTAATCCACATATCGATTGAGAAGGAGGTCTTTGGGGCGAAGAGATTGTAGTCTTGGATTAGGACACCTTGCTGCTTGTCGTCAGTCGGTCCGCTGCCGACGCATTTAAGAGCGCCGCCGAACTTGCCGTCCTTGACAAAAGATGATTTGCCCTGGAGTCTGAGGTCTGGAGCCCTGCCTGCTGAATCCTTCAGTTCGCTGCCAGGCTTGAAGTGCCAGCAACCTAGGACATTGGGGGCTTTCAGGGCATCGCCTGAATATTCGGTCAACTGAGCATGGACTGTCAGGGAGAGTGCGGTCAAGAGCGTTAGTGCAACAATGGTAAGTGTATTTTTCATGGTTGTTTCCTCCTTTATTCAAGAATCTGCAAGGTGACAGGCTTGTAGATGCCTCCAGCACCAGCAGTGTCGAGGACGCGCACAGTAATCTGGTTCTCCTCGCCCCACTTGATTTCCTTTGTGATGTCCAGATTGAATGGGATTGTCCAGCCTACGGAGCCCAGGTTGTGTTCGCCGATGTAAATACCGTTAAGCCATACCCAGGCGCATTCATCCACTGCATTGAAATGCAGTTCAACCGCGTTGAACTTGGCTGGCTTTTCTGGGGCTTTGATGGTTCTGCGGTACCAGGCTACTCCGTCATACTTGAAATCGGCGGTTTCCCAGATTTTCTCAATTTCGATGGGCTTCCAGCCTGTTTCGTCGCAGTCGATAGCGTACCATTTGAACTTTTGGAAATGTCCTTCGGCCTTCGGATCGATCCTGAACTTCCAGCCGTCCTTTGGGAGGGGAGTTTCTGAGATGACGCGCACTTCGTGATCCCAGTCTGGGCGGTCTTTCAATAGAACCGTGTGTCGATGGAAGGGCCAGAGGGCATTGCTTCCGAGCCTGATGATGGCCTTGTCCTTTTCCTTGGAGATATGCTCCTGAATGATTTTCTTTCGTTGGTCGTCAATGGGTTTGACTGCAACCAGGGCGGACATCGCCTGCAAACGGACTTGTTTTTCATCATCTCTAAGGGCTGTTTCCAGAATATCCAGGGAAATTTTCTCCCCCTTAAGCAGGCAGAGGGTCTTGATGGCTGTGCGTCTGATCAGCGGGTCACGGTCGTTCAGTACGCTTGTCAGTTCCTCTTCAGCCTCCAAGCCTTTTTCCGAGATAAGTCGCACTGCCGTACGGCGCACGATGTCGTTATCATCATTTAACGCCTCTCGCAGAATCTGAAGGCTGTTTCCCTTTTGTGATGCCTTGATGAGTGCGTTTCTTCTGACGGCTGGGTCTGGCGAGTTGAGTTGTGAGGTGGTGCAGCCACACAGGGCCAAGATTGCGCACGACAAAAGGCAAAGGCCCTCGTTAATGATTGATTTCTGCATGATTATGCTCCTTTTTTATCTATCTAGTAACTAATAATGACTGAAGTTTTTCCGATTACCCAATCTTCTGATTATTCACCCCAATCCAAGTTTCGTATGAGTGTTTTTTCAAAGTCTTAAGATTACAGTTTTTGCTTTTTTTAGAAATACTGTTAATTTAATAGTGTAGTCCTCTGTTGTTCAAATGTCAAATTTGTGTCTGATTTCTAGAAATATAACTGTTAGGAAAAGGAGAAGACATGGGAGCAAACAAAGTTGACATTCTTTTTGTCGTTGACGCAAGTGACAGCATGAGCCCGTGCTTTCAGAAATTGCGTGACAATCTTCGGCGTTTCATATTGCCATTGAACCAGGCGAGTTTTGAAATCCGCTTTGGACTTCTGGCATATAATGCAGGAGGCGACGGTCATCATGCTATCTATGAACATACTTTTATCGGAGGAAATACAGCAAATTTGGTGAAGGGATTGTATGCTCAGAATCCAGACATCGGGAAATATTTCACCTCCGACGCGAACAAGTTTTTGAATGCACTGGATTCCGTCCGCACGCAAGGCGATGAGAATACCCCGCTTGCCTTGGATATTGCATCTGATTTTCCTTTTAACACCCCAGACGAATCACGACGCGTCATTGCTCTGTTTTCAAACGAAAAACTCGAAACAGGCATTCTGGAAAACGAGCCTCTAGGGAAGTTCCAGCAGGTGCTTCAGAAGATAGCGAAGAGGAAAATAGCGCTTTATGTCTATTTGCCAGCCAGCAATGCGGCTGCCATGATGACTCGTCTGCCCAAATCCATCATCAAAACCGTGGAAGAAGGACCGAATTGCTGGGACAATGTCGATTTTGGTCAGATGCTGGAGCAGATGGGCAAAAGCATCAGCGTCTCCTCCTTGCAGATGACCAGGGAGCCAGAATATCAGAAAGCCATCTACGGTCAGAATACATGGGATTCCAATGTCTTTGTCGGAGAAGGCGATGCGCGGCGCGACAAGATTTTGGCGACGGGAGAATCAGCCAAACTCAACATGAGCAAGCCTCTTGAATGGATTCATGTCAAACTGTTCTGGAAACAAAAAGTCGATTTGGACATTCATGCGATATATAGTTGTCGCCAAGGGGATAAACATGTTTTTTTTGCTAACAAGAAGGAAACCGATGTCGTACTTGACAAGGATGAAGGTGTGGGTGAAAGCGGCGGAGCAGTAGGGGAATACAAGGAGGAGAATATCACCATCACCTCGTTGAGAGATATTACCCAGATGCTTATTGCGACACATAATTAC
>JAGCTA010000003.1 GCA_017963875.1 Victivallales bacterium
CGGGGCGAGTGTAGTTGTGCGCAAGGATCAGCGCGTTCCGCCTGATCTTCCATTCGAGTATCTCTTTGGTTATTTCCATGTTTCCCTGTGTTTCGTCGCCATGACGGCATGAATATTTGAATGAAGAGTAAAACGCATGGATTCATCCTCCTTGCACGCAATGCACGATTTCCACTCTGTCACCATCCTTCATCACAGTCTTACCGTGCTTGCTCTTGGGGACGACTGTATCATTGAGGGCCACAGCGATGCCCGTTTTGGGATAGCCCCTTTCAGTCAGGTATTCGGCGATTGTCTGACCTGCGGCTGAAAACTGCTCTCCATTGATGGTAACCATTGCTTCTCCTGTTTTATCGTGCCAATTGAACGAATATTAATATAATCATGGACAACCATAACACAACCATTACAATAGTGATTTTAGGAAACATCACGCAAAATGATGAAAAATTATAAAGCAAATCATTCGAGAAAACCTCCTATTGTCAAAGATCGTTTTTAAAATAACCAATATAGTCATATATTATGGAACAATCATTTTTTTGACGTGTCTAAAGCCAATGATTGGAGTGATGCTCCTCCAGTTCTCAGTCAATCCCCAAAAAACTAAACAACTAAATCCAAGGAAGAACCATGAAGAAACTAGTGTCTGTGTTTGCCATTGCCGTGCTTATGGCAGGAATTACTCTTTTCGCCGTAGGATGCGTATCCACGGGAAGTTGCTGCAAATCCTGCAAGAGTTGTTGTGAAACGAAAACAGCGTGCTGTTGCAAGCCCGCCTGCTGCAAGGACGGTGCGGATTGCTGTGTCAAGGCTGCGTGCTGCAAGGACGGAGCCGCCTGCTGTTGCAAGCCCGCCTGCTGCAAGGACGGAGCCACCTGTTGCAAAGAAGGCGAGGAATGCTGTGTCAAGGTCTCTTGCTGCAAGGACGGAGCCGCGTGCTGCAAGTAATGTCACTTCAAACCTTGCAAGATTGCTCTTGGTATCAGTTTTGAAACTCCCATTGCCGATGATTACATCATTCTCTTGACGGGGGATGGTGGAATCGGGATTTAATAACACTTGGAAATACTGTTTGCTGTTGAAATGCAGTAGGGTGGAACAAAAATAGAATCTTGAAAAAAGGTCGGTTTTGTGGTAGGACTTCCGCTTAGTGGGAGAGAATGATTTGTAAAAATCCCCGCCACCCGACCAACTTCCACTCAAGCCTGATTTTTCAGTCTGGATTGATTTCTGGGGGCAGCAATTCGTGGGGCTTTTCTGCTTCCAGTTCTGCAAATGTCTTTGCGCCAAAAGAGCGCATGAGTGTCACGAGTCTGTCTCGGTTTTCTGATGGCGACACTTCCAGAAGATAGTCAAGGGCCGTATGTCGCTCTGTCATTCCATTTTCGTATACCTTTATTCCATTGGGTGTAAATCCATTGTCGAGGAGAAGCGAAAGCATCGAATACACGATATGGTATTCTTCATCTTTATGAATGGGCCAGTTTTTTGCAAAGGACATTAGGCCGAGAATGACTGTGCTTGCGTCAATGCTGTTGAGTTTTTCAGGTGCGACACCTTTTTTGAGCGCGGCCCTCAGAAAATCCATTCCTTGGGGAGAAGATGCCATTTGATAGAGATTTCTCTCGCTGAAGAACTCCATTGGAACTTCCGCTCTATAATCGAGCAGCATGTTGAACGCTTCCAAGCGTCCTTTCGCGAATGCCGCCATCAGTGGCAAGCAGGGGGTCTGGCCATTTCGTCCAATAAAACGGAAATCCATGGCATTCGGATCATCGCCATGTGCAAGCCGTTGGGCAAGTTCAATGAGGTCGTTTTTCCAAATGATTTCATTGAGCGGCGGATGGGAAACATATTGAATGTGTCTTACTGCATCATATGGGAGGAAGAGAATATCTGCCGCTAATTCACAGGGAACAACTACGGGAAGCAGGACGATGCCTGCTTTGTCAAAAATGCCGAGGGACGCGGCAACTCCGGCCTGTGTCCCTGCAAAATACAATACGTCTGGACAACGTTGCAGGGTGCTTTTTTCCACAAGGAATATTCGCGCACAGCCGCTGCAGAAGATCATCACGATGACCAGTAACAGGAAACAACGGAATCTTTTGTTCATGGCGTGGTTTTCTGGCTCAGTCTCAACTTGAAGTCGCTGCGGCTTCAAGTTGAAATACATTACGTTAGGGAAAAGGTTGATATTGGGGCTGGCCTGTTCATTGAGCGAATAGGTCATGATCTTATCTACACGAAAAGTTGATATTGGGGCTGGCCTGTTCATTGAGGCTCTTTGCTGGTACAACATAAAGTTCAGTCAAAACACCAATTATCCTTTGTTTCCTAATATAACGCCGTAACCTGCGTTATCCAACATCGCTGCATAAATCCACGCAAAACGGTTGTCCTGTCTTGGATGCAAAGGCAACGACAAAGGACAGAGGAGGCAGCGACAAAGGAGAGAGGTCAGTTCTGGTTTCTGTCTCACCGTAGAAAGGGGCAAATATGGCCTGAATATTGTTTCCTTCAGATTTTTGCGGTCTTTTTCAAGAAATACCATGAAGTCAAGAGGAAAAACTTCTTTTACAGACTACATTAAAAAGAAATAAGGCGTACAATGAATCAGGCGTAGACGGCAATGAGGTATGGACAAATGTAATATTAGGACAGGCTGCATGGAAAAGGATTTGACAACCAGCATATATACATTCGAGGATTTGATAAAGGGCAATTTCCTCTATGTTGACAAGACGGAGTACATCTGGCAACTGGTTCGGCCCGCCAAGGGAATGTATTTCCTGTCCCGTCCGCGCCGTTTCGGGAAGTCGCTTTTGCTCTCGACGCTGGAGGCGATCTTTACGGGGAAGAAGGAGCTGTTCAAGGGGCTTGCAATCCATGGCAAGGACTACAAGTGGGAGATGTATCCCGTCATTCATCTTGACCTTGCGAATTGCGACAGTAGGACGCCGGAGGAACTCCATGCCTATCTTGAGCATCTTCTCAAGGCGTCAGCGGACGACCTTGGAGTGGAACTGCGCGAAACGGGTCTCGCTGTCCGCTTTGAGAACCTGATCAGGGATGCGGCCAGAGCCTCTAACGCAGGGCAAGTCGTCATTCTGGTGGACGAATACGACAAGCCCATCCTTGGCAACATTTCCGACCAGCCGCGATGCAAGACGATTCTGCCAGTATTGAAAGGGTTCTATTCCAGCATCAAAAAATGCTCGTCGAGTATCCGCCTTGCCATGGTTACTGGTGTGAGCAAGTTCTGCCATGTGTCGCTGTTCTCGGAACTAAACAACCTGACGGACATCACGCTGGAGTCCCAATACGCCGGGATGCTTGGCTTCACGGAGAACGAGGTGCGCACTTGCTTCGCCGACCGTCTTGCCGAGGCTGCGGAGGCCAATGGGCTGACAAGCGAGAAACTGTTTCAAAAACTTCTCGATTGGTATGACGGATATCGCTTCTCAGATGCGGAAACGCATGTCTGTAATCCCGTGTCGATATCGAGTTTTCTCCAGAAGCCCTATAAGTTTACCAACTACTGGGATACCACGGGCACGCCCAGTTTTCTGCTTGAACTGATGCGGAAGCAGTCATACGACCACGAGGCTGCGCTTAACAGGTGGTATGGGGAAAGTATCTTCGCGGCATACGAACTGGAAAAACTGGACATTACCGGTTTGC
>JAGCTA010000234.1 GCA_017963875.1 Victivallales bacterium
ATCAACGCGGCGAAAAAAGAGGCACGCGACAAAAAACGCCCGTTGCTGATTGCCTTTTCAAAAACGTCTGGATGTGTCGCCTGCACAGAGTATTGGAGTAATGTCGCCTGTGATGGTAAACATGCCCATGACAACAGATATTGCAGGTTGGGCAATACAGAAAATGATCATCCAATTTGCCAATTTGCGGAGGAGCATAAAATTGTGTTGCTCTATGTTGATGCATCAATCAATGCCTTGGTCAATAAAATTCAGGGAACTGAATACAAACAGTATCTGCCGCGTCCCCCTTTCAACGCATATCCAATCTACTTCATGGTGCATGTGAAGGATGATGCGGACTGCGAAACAGAGGATGCCAATGTGCTGAATGTGGGAGATGATCCAGGCGACCAGGTGGATTTTATCTTCGGCTACGTGGGGCAAGGTGGAAATGCTGTGTATGACAGCACAGGGAAGACATCAAGTTTGTCTGTTCGCATGACAAACAACCAGGGTGTTGAAAGTTTCGAGTCAAACATCGAAACAGTTTTTTCAAATAATTCAAGTGATTATGGTACTTTCAACACATACGGTCTGTCTCTGAATCCGTCAACGGATGAACCATGGGATTATTCACATTGGAAGGTCGCAGAGTCATACGCGGATATCAATGCGGCGAAAAAAGAGGCGCGAGACAACAAACGCCCGTTGTTGATTGCCTTCTCGAAAACATCAGGATGTGTTGCCTGCATGGAGCACTGGCGTTCAGTCGTTTGTGATGGGATGCATGCCCATGACAAATACTGTAAATTGGGCAATACAGAAAATGATCATCCAATTTGTCAATTTGCGGAGAATAATAAAATTGTTCTGTTGTACATAGAAGTGACAAAGTTTACTCCACTGACAAATAAAATCCAGGGAACTGAATATAAGCAGTATCTGCCGCGTCCCCCCTTCAATGTATCTCCCATTTACTTCATGGTGCATGTGAAGGATGATGCGGATTGCGAAACGGAGGATTTCAATGTGCTGAATGTGGGAAATGATCCAGGCGACCAGGTGGATTTCATCTTCGGCTACGTGGGGCAAGGTGGACAAGACGTGTATGACAGCACAGGGAAGAAATCAAGTTTGTCTGTTCGTATGACAAACAACCAGGGATTTAATAGTTTTAAGTCGAACATTGAAACCATTCTTTCAGATAATAGAGGTTTGTATGGCGATTTCAATACATACGGACTGACTTTGGAGCCTCCTGTGGATGAAAATGACGGCTCGAGCATCAGCAAGGCGATGGATGAATCCAAGACACCTGAAATTGGGAGATGGACGAAAAACTATTCAGCCGCCAAATCGGCCGCTAAAAGCGCTGGCAAGACGTTGATCGTGGCGTTTGTGGATGACTTTGATTATACTTCAAGCCAGGCTAAAAGTCTGGACGAATATTCGAAGAGTTTTGTAGACGAAGATAATTATCTGGCTGTCATTGATGGAAGCAGAAGCGGTGCCAATCCCATGTGTCCGTCATTGGAATTGATGTACCTCCGCAGCAATGGCACCATTGTCGGCAGATTGAGCAATGATCCCGACGCACCCACGGACGGCACGGTGGCCATAGTTGCCAACTTCAATGGGGACAATGCCAATATATTCTCGCAGTTTGAGGGATTGGCATCTGATGCGAACGAGGAAAGCAACAATACAAAAAGCGGCGCCGTTTCTCTTGGTACATCGGCATCTGAAATCCAGATTGGCGGTGTGGATGCCGTGGATTGGTTTACGTTTGGTGTTTCCGAGGAAGATGTCGGCAAGACATGGATGATTACGCTGACGGCAACAAACTCCGCTAACGTGACAGTGGAACTTGACGATTCAACCGAGATGTCAGTAGTAACTGGAGATTTGAAGAATGGCGTTACCATTAGTTATAAACCGACAGAAGCCAATGATAAGGTTTATCTTAAAGTCTCTTCAAACGTCATTACAAAACCTCAAGCCTATAGAATATCCGTCGAAAAGTCAGCAACCAATTATATCGTGAATTTTAGCAGTGAAAAGATACATGCAACGTTTTCAAACAATGGTCTTCTGGAAATTCCAGTGACTTTGACGGAACGCAATAGACAGGCTGGCGATGTCAGCGTCAGAGTCAAGTTGACGGAATATGATGAAGAATTATATGGCGTGGGTCTGAAGGAGACTCCAGAAGGGAGACCTAGGGGCACTCAGACAGTGACCTGGACAGAAGCCGAAAAGACTTCCTCGCCCACCAAGGTTGTCTATCTTTTTCTCCCAGAACTTGATGAAGCCGATGCGACATGGGAAGGTCATAAGGATATTTCATTGGAATTGCAGGATGCGTCCGATAATGCTGTCATTGGCACAACGAACCGAATGACCGTTGAGGTGAGTGCCGCTGTTGATTCTGCAGTTTTTAAAGACGGCGATTCTGCCAATGTGACGCTGGACAATGGTGGAAAGGCAGTGTCATATAGAATCGTGGCACCTGAGACTTCAGCGGTCTATTGGGAAAATATTTCAGGAGAAATTCCCCAAGGTCTGACAGTAACTGTGGAAAAGACCAACGGCGTCTATGAGTTGAAGTTGAAGCCAGGAAACATTACGGAAGGAAGTTATACGTTTACCATCAAATTATATAGCGTGGTGACTGGAACCCAGATTAAGAGTGGTGGTACCATGAAAATCACATGCACAGTCACGTCTAAACAGGCGGACCAGTCCGCAACACGGTTCAAAGAACCAAATACCAAGATTTCTGGAGCCATACTGGAAGAGTCTAAAGAGTCGGAAGGAAAAAGAAACCCAGAGAGCGGAGATAGTTCATCTAAAAAGGATGTCAAAGGTTCCATTGATGTGACAGTTGGAGAAGAGAATAGAGTTTCGGCAACAGTGATAACGCGCTATGGCGAGGCAACGTTGAAGGGAAAATGGACTGACGATGATGATCCCTCAAAATTGATGGCAACGTTGGATGGCTATACTGAGGATAACTATCATTATCAATTGAGACTAGCGGTGGATGTTACAGGCAAAATTGATGGTAGTGAATTAGAAGTCACGAACAATGATACTGATGTTAAGTTGTACAATAATATTATCGGTCAGGTGAAAGAGTACTCTGAGAAAGATCTCGAGGTTTTTGAGGATTACTACACATTTGATTTGGAGCCAATGGCTGATGGGGATGATAGCATTTTTGGAGGAATGGGCGTATCTGTCAGTAAGAATGAAGGCACTGTTGAATACCATGGTTTCCTGTCGAATGGAGAACGCTTTAATGGAGAGGCAACGATACGCTATGTCGAGGTTGATGACCAGAAGTACTTGGAATTTACTGTTTTTACAGAAACAAAGACTACGGTTGAAAATGAAACAATAGGAACAGAGCACTGGTTTGGATACTTGACCCGAATATCTGACAAGGCAATTGTTGATGGTAAACAGATAATTTGCATTGATTGCTTGGAGACGATGCCTGAGCCAGTTTCCCATCCAGTCTTGTTCATGTCAAATGACGACAAATGTTACATGAGAAGTTGCGGAAGCGCATTTTATGAGAATAAGTCTTTGACAGCACAGTTGTCAACAACAGTTGACAACAAATATTATCTTGTGGTTGACCCGCCGCCACCAGATGATGAAGGCGGGGCGGTCATCGCTCCCCGACGTTTGCAACTGGTGGAAGACGAAGGGGAAAAGTGCTTCCGCAGCACGGGTGATTCTCTTTTTGGTGTAGCCCTGGCGTATAACGTCGCGCGCCAGGGCCAAGGCACTGGCGACGAAGTGATAGTTGGTGAGTTTTCTGGAACAATCACTCTGTATTCACTTGAATACGAAGAAAAATGGAGAGAGTCTTCACGTGCGATTGAAGAAGGCTCTGCGAAAAAACTCACAGTGGGTGTCCATGGCATTCTGGTTGCGGCGACACAATTCTGCTGCTCTACGGAAGTCCACTCCGTAGGGTTGGGCTATTATAAATGGGATGGGGTCAGTTATCCCGTGAGAATCTATTGGGGACGCTCGGTTGTTGAATGGGACGGCTCATTAAATGAGGAGTATGTTGCTCCAGCAGCGGAAGCATTGTCTCCCAGCCAGGCAAATGGCGTGGCATGGCCAGAAGGGGCAGAAGGGGCAGAAGACGGTCAGGTTGTTTCTGGGCTGGCAGATGACGGTGCCGAGGTGGAATTCAATACGGCTGCGGACATCCTTGCGGTATCCGATGATGGCACAGTCAAAATCGTCCCTGAAACAGATTATCTTTCGTTGCAGCCAGGGAACTGGACGCTTTGCCCCGTTGACTTGAGTGGAACGAATGGAGAAGGCGAAGTCATGACCTTGACGGTTTCCGATACCATCGCCATGAGTCTGGAATTAAAGCGTGGCTGGAACCTGATAGGTATACCTGAAACGTTTGATTCCGATTCCCTGACATGGGACAGTACCCCCGCTTTCGATGCCTTGAGGAATCTTCCGCATTCTACCTTGGAAGTACAGGCGATAGTCATGACTGATGCGTTGGAACCAGGCAAAGCCTACTGGGTATATGCCCCAGAGCCTCAGACGTTCACACTGGCAGGAAGGAATCCAGAGTCTGGAGAAAGCCAGCCGACAGTTGGCGGCTGGTGGCAAAAATCGGAAGGTGGAGAACTGGAGTTCTGTCCAACGCCTGAAAAGCATTTTGGCGGCTGGTTCTGGGAAAATGGGCGGTTCGTATATGAATCAGCCTCCCAGAACGAGTAACCCCCAGCCCGCTTCGCGGTCTGCACAGAACAAGTATCCACCCTCGGCCCGCTATGCGAGCGGCACAGAACAGGTGGCCTTCCGCTCGCTTCGCGGTCCGCACAGAACGGGTAGCTTCTCCGCTCGCTTTGCGAGCGGCACAGAACAAGTATCTAGGATATAGCCGCGTTAGCGGCGAAGGAAGGGTAGCCGTGGGTGGAGCGCAACCGCGTTAGCGGTGGAGCGCAACCCACGGAAAACCGCGTGAATGTCTGGAGAGCCGCGTAGCGGCGATGGGAACATGTTGGAGGGCATAGCGCAACCGCGTTAGCGGTGGAGCGCAACCCACGGAAAACCGCGTGAATGTCTGGTGAGCCGCGTAGCGGCGATGGGAACATCTTGGAGGGCGTAGCGTAACCGCATTAGCGGTAAGCGTAGCCCTCAGGCCGGCGCAGAACATACGAACCGGCAGCCACTCGCCACACCACCACCTCGGGCTTCGCCCGAGGCACAGAGCCCGCTTTGTGTGGTGGTTCTCCCTACGGTTTTTCAATGTGTTTTTTGTGTGGTGCTTCACTTGGTGCCAATGCATGTGGGTTGTCTGAAAGGCCGAGTGATTTTGAAGAACCTTTTTTACAAATAAAAATTGCCTATTGAAACTTTTGCAATTATATTATGTCTATTTTACTACGTGTTTTTTTATTTTATACTAGTGGAATAAACATATATGAACTCTACACGCATTTTGTTATGTACGTTTCTGATCATCGCATCGGTATGTCTATGGGGCGATGAGCAGAAGGTTTCGCCGCATACAATGGCTGTATTGCAGGATGGCGATACGGCATTACGCATGTATGGTGAAAATCTGTCCTGGGTAGAACTGAAGCGTCTGATGGAGCGAGACAATCTGTCATTCCAGAAGGATAAGGAAGATAAAAACAAGGAATCGCAAATAAACCGTTATCTCCAGCGCATGGCAAGAATGGCGGCGGCACTTCATCTTACCCAAGAGAAAAAGGTGGAATTAAGCGACGGGGAACGTGCCAAGTACCTTGAAATGATGCGCAAGGAACTGGAGAACAACAAACAATGGAAATCTTTCGAAGATTTTGTCAAAAGGTATCCAGCGGAAACGAAAAGCATTTTTGATCCTTCCCTCTTGGATGTGCTTCGGATGGCGAAATTCAATGACCTGCTGACAACAGGGCTTGACGTGTCCGACAATGAAATCATTGAATACGAGAACCAAATCAAAGCGGGTCAGTTGGCTGTGGAGCAGTTCAACAAGGTACAACGTCGTCTGCTGGACGAGGCGTTGGCGAAAGGAGAAGTGGATACAGATGAAAAATTCGCGGAATTCGCCAGGCAGCATTCAGAAGGCAAAGAGGCGGAGAATGGCGGGTTGCTTGGAGAATTTCCACGGTGGGTTGTGGCATCTGCTTGCGAACTTGATGAATTTGAGTACAAGGCAGGGGAAACCAGCAAGGTCATCGTGACCAAGCAGGCGTTTCGCCTCATGCGTGTGCTTTCAGTCAAGCCCCCTAAGAAGGAGGGCGAGGATGAACTGATCAAAGTGGCGCAGATTCTGTTGATGAGATACTCTGAAGAAAAGTTGGAAGACCGTGATGTCACTCGGGAAAAACTGCTTCGCCAAAAACAGATGGATACTTTGAAAAATGTGTTCATGGCTGAAATATCAAAAAGCGGTTTAGTCTGCCCGTTGTTCCCAAGGGGATTGTTCACTGTGTCAAAGGAAGAAGAACAGTAGCGGCGGGCTTTGTATCGTTATTATCAAAGATTATATCATTTATACATATATTCACCAACCCAAAGGCAAAAACATGAAAATGAAAATGGAATG
>JAGCTA010000235.1 GCA_017963875.1 Victivallales bacterium
CCCCGCCTGTCATGACTGGGACCATACGTTGCGCGTTTACAAAAATGCCTGTACGCTCATGGAACGCACCAAAGCAGTCCATGACGCGAGCCTTCCGACCTTCAACGAACTCATCGTCAAGGTCGCGTCTCTCATGCATGACATCGGACGGCCGAAAGAACTGTCCGATTGCGGCAAGACAAACCATGCCGCCTACGGCGCGGCACTGGCAAAAGAATGGCTTCGCGCCATCGGCGTGACGGATAATGCCTTCATTGAGGCTGTCGCCGCCTGCATCCGCTCGCATCGTTTCAGAAAACGCGACGGCAACACCATCCCCGCCACACTTGAGGAGCGTTTCGTCTATGACGCCGACAAACTCGACAGTATCGGCGCCATCGGAATCGGGCGTTCTTTTCATTTTGCAGGCCGTACAGGCGCTCGTGTCCACAATCACGAAGACGAGGCGCTTTCAGGCAAAAGTTACGGAAGAGAAGATTCAGCCTACCGCGAATACCTCGTCAAACTGAAAGATGTCCGAAATTCCATGTTAACTCAAGCGGGCAGACAACTGGCGTTGCATCGACATGATTTCATGGTCGGTTTCTTTGAGGAACTTAACAGAGAATGTTTTGAAGACCTTTGAAAAACAATCATCTACGATACATATTAAATTATTGTTTGGATCCTTAAAGTGCTGAATGGCAAGTCGAGTTCTGGGAGAGTTGAGAGCGCGTATAAGACATACGTGCTTGTCCCGCCGTAGCCTTTGGTGAAGGCAGAAGACTCGACAAAGAAATCGGCCGCCAGGCGGTGCTTCATGGATTCAGAAACATTATCACTGCAACCACCATAGGGGGACATCCTTCATGCTAACCGACGAATTTAAAACGACACGGGAATTCTGGAACCACGCTGTTGCGACCGCCCCCGATAGTCTTGCGGCCGTCCATCTAGAACGCAGATTGACCTATTCGGAGGCAGATGTCCTCTGCACGCGCCTGGCGGCCGGTCTTCAGAAACTAACAGGCAAAACATCGCCAGCGATCGCCGTCTGCCTTCCAAACTGCCTGGACTATTTTCTGCTGTATTGGGCGCTTGTCAAAATCGGCGGCATCATCATTCCTGTCAATCCATGGCTGAAAGCCGATTCCCTTGTTGACATTTTCGCAACAGTTTCACCAGATGCCCTGGTCGTTCAAGGTGCTTCAGACCAGGAACCGTTGGAAGCCGCCAAAACACGCCAAGGCATGAGCATTGTCAGCATCGACAGCAGTTTTTCTCCTTTCCAGACTCTTTTCATCGAAGAAACTCCCACCGTCCCCCCGCTTTCCCCTGAGGCACCCTCCATCATCATGCACACTTCTGGGACGACATCTGCGCCCAAGGGTGCGGTCATGCGGCATTGCGACCTCATTTTCAATGTCATGACAACAATTACAGCGCAGGGCTTCATCCCATCCGACATCCATCTCATTGTCAATCCGATGTTCCACTGCACTGCATTGTACAGTTCTCTGCCCGCCGCCGCCGCGCAATGCACCCCCGTTATCATCACGGCGGAAACACAACCAGAGCCATTATTAAAACTCATTCAAGACGAACATATTACGACTTTCTTGACAGTTCCCGCCATCCTTCAGCGAATCGTTGCATTGCCATCTCTGCACACATACGATGTCTCATCCCTTCGCGTCATTGGCTATGCAGGCTCATTCATGCCAGTGAAGACTGTCCGACAACTTCAAACACTCTTCCCTGATGTTGAACTCCACAATTTCTTCGGTTTGACAGAAACGATTTCCGCCACTCATGCAATTGACGGCCAGGCCTCCTTGACCAGACCTGACTCCATCGGTCGATTGTTGCCATTCGTCGAAGCGATAACTGTGGATGAAAACCTCAAACCATGTCCGCCCAATCAGGTCGGCGAACTGCTTTTTGCACGGAAAAATGTCATTCAGGGCTATTGGGGCAAGCCTGGCAAACTGGAGGAATCGCTCGTGACGATTGACGGCAAGGTCTGGTTCCGCACAGGTGACCTCGCCCTCATCGACGATGAAGGCTATGCTTTTATCAAGGGACGAAAAAAGGACATGATTATCGTCGGAGGAGAAAATGTGTTCGCTTCCGAGGTAGAAGCCGCCGTCATGCTACTGGATGATGTCAAGGAATGCTCTGTCATCGGGGTGCCCGCCACTGGCATTCGTGAATCGCTGGGCGAACTAATCAAATTATTTGTTGTCAAGGAAGATGGCAGTACATTAACGGAGGCAACCGTCCGCCGCCACTGCTTCAAGACGCTCCCATCCTACAAGATTCCACATATCATCCAGTTCATCGATGCCCTGCCCCGCAATCCGTCGGGAAAGGTCGTCAAAACAGAATTGCATTGATGTCTCTTCAATGAAAGCACGATATATCATACTGACGTCAATCGTCTTCCTGACTGGGCTATGCCTTCTTCTGGCCCTGTTCCACACAGTTGATTTCGCGCGTCCCGCCAGTTTTTCCTTGACTCGCTTGTTCTCAGACGACAAGGCGGGGGACATCACCATTAATGCCCGCCCATCCCCCCCTGGGCTCACCGTCGTCCAGCCGAATCCAGACAACGAGCAGCCACAAGACAAAGCGCTGACGGACAATCATGACGACGCCCAGGCGGACATCGGGTCGGTCATTCTTTCCATGCCCAGCCAGCAGGAAACACAACGTCTGGCAGATTGGCTGCTGCAACAAGGCATCACCTCCTTCAGAACCATTCCGCAACTCAATGCCGTCGTGCTGGAAGATGCAGACAACGCATTGCTCAGGGCAATCGCTGACGAGTTCCAAGACGCCAGACTTGAACGTGACTTCACTCTCTCAAGGCCGACAACCCCATCGCCAAACACCGTCGCCTTCGGGAGGCAATTCCAAAATTCACTATTGGATTGGCTGGGCATCGACTCAGAACGGCAGGGACGTGGGAAAGGAGTCACCATCGCCGTACTTGATGAACCTATTTTCAAGACCGCCGCAACCGCAAACGCCAATCTCCGCCAACTGGACATCAATGGCATCGTCTCTAATGGTCAGAACGAAGGTCATGGAAACGCAGTCACATCCATACTCGCCGCTGGTTCGGACGAATTGAAAGGCATTGTGCCTGATGCGGCCATCCTCTCGATTCCTGTGCTAAATAATAATGGCGACGGTACGCTATCCGCACTTGCCCAGGCCATTATCTCAGCCACAGACAACGGTGCCGATATCATCTCATTGTCTCTAGGCAGCGAGTATCCGTCACGGGCTCTCCAAAATGCCATCAACTATGCTTACGAACACGGGGCGGTCATTGTCGCCGCAGCAGGCAACGATGGCAGCGACACGCCATTCTATCCAGCCGCCTACAACCATGTCATCGCCGTCGCCGCCTGTGACGCAAAATCGAACGCCATGGCGTTTTCCAACTACGGATCCGCCATAGACATCGCGGCGCCAGGCGTCTGCATCGCAGCCGATTTTGGCAACGACACTCCCGAACTGTTCTCGGGGACTTCCGCCGCCGCACCGTGCGTCGCAGGAGTCATCGCGGCACTGCTCTCCGACAATATCGGGAAGATGACTGCATCAGAGGCCGCTGAAACCATTCTTTCCTCCGCATACGACAACGGAGCACCTGGAAATGACGAACAATTCGGCCATGGAGTCCTCAACTATGCCCGTGCCGCAAACCATGACAACCCCGACTACACGGATGCGGCTGCTGCAGGGCACTTTCTGGACCTTGACAACGCTTCCGTCGCCGACACGCCGCTTCTTATTTCCGCTCAAAACACAGGCAACACAATGCTTCCGACACTTACGGTGGAGTACACTGTCAATGACACGGACTACGAGCGGACATTCGAGAACGTCGCCCCAGGCGAGACCGTCACCGCCACAGTTGCCGTCCCCAATACCATGCTCGATGGCATCATGGTCTTCTCGCGAGTGCTAACACCCGAAGACGAGGCACGGACAGACAATAATACAAAACTTTCCAGAATCATTGTTCAGACAGAGGAGCAAAGCGACCAATGACATCCCGTCTCCACATCAGTCTGCTGATTTCAATCTGTATCGGCTCCAGCATCCTTTGGGCTGCCGACAACCGTCTGGTGCATATCATCCACACGACAGATATCCATACGCAGTTTCTGCCAAGGTTTGAAGGCGATGGCGGCTGGCTGGCTGCGGCGACTGTCATCCATCGACTTCAGGAACGTTGCGGAAAAGGCGCGTCATTGCTCATAGATACAGGCGACAGCACCCAGGGCACCGTTGCCGCCAGCATCACGCAAGGCGAAGTGGGCCTGATTCCCCTTCATGCGCTGCACTACGATGCCTGGATTCCAGGAAATCACGAATTCGACTACGGCATTGACAAATTCAGGCAGTTCATGGAAGAGACAAAGGACATCGCCCTCTGCGGCAATCTATCCATCAAAGACGAGCCTCCATTCCGTGCATGGCGGCTCTTTCGTTGCAATGGAGCGAACATTGCCGTCATAGGCTTTACGTCGTCTTTCATGAAGAACTGGCAGTTGCCTCAGGACGCGGCTCGCCTTGAAGTCACTCCAGGCCCCGAACTGCTCCAGCGAATTCTTCCCGAAATACATGCCGTCAAGCCAGACGCCATTGTCCTTGCGACGCATCAAGGATGGTTCGCGGGCGGTGACAAGAGAGGGGCGAATGAAGTTGACGCCATTGCGGACCAGTTTCCTGAAATCGACCTCATTCTTGGGGCTCACAGCCATCGAACCATCCCTGGGACGAAAATCGGCCACCGCACATGGTACGTCCAGCCTGGCGCCCATGCAACGCATGTCGCTTTGGCGACATTGAACATAGACATTGAAGCGCACAAAGTCATTGAAGCCACATCTATTCTCCTTCCTGTTGAACAAGATATGCCACAGGATGAAGAACTAAAAAAACTCATCAACCCATTTCTTCACGATGAAATCGCCGAGCGCAAGCGCAAGGTATCGGAGGGGTTGGGGAATGGAGTCCTAAGTCGAGGGACAAGCGGAATCAACTGCGCGACATCCGAACTCATCTGCATGGCGATTGCAGAACACGTCGGAGCGGACGTCGTTTTCCATGGTCGAATGACGAACAAGGACATCCCGCCAGGCCCACTGACCGCAGACATTGTCTACAAACTCATCCCATACGACAACACCATCGTCACCATGGAACTCACTCTGGAACAGATTGCTGCAATCGCCACGGAGCAGTGGAAATGGCGCAAGCACTATAGTTACAGCGGCATATATGGAGCAAGAATCACCATTTCCAAGGAAGGTAAGGCTACCGTCATCGGGCTTGGAAAAGACCAGCCCCTGCCGCAGGATGCAAATACCCGCCGCTATAAAGTCGCCGTTCACAACCATGCGGCCGCTGGTTCAGGGCGTTTCACTGTCCTTCGCGAACTGGTTGCCGCGCCCGAAAACCACGCAATCAACCACCAGCAAACAACCCGTGCCGCCCTTGAGCACTTTCTCGAAAAGCACCCCAGTTTCTCCTTCACGCCGTTCAAGTGGATTCAGACCGAAGACAACACGCCTTGAACTTAAAAAGTTCTAGAACCGCCAGCAACCGCAGCCGATTTACCCCACACGCAAAAAAAGGGAAAAATACCATGCAAAGACTCATCTGCACAATTCTTCTCGTCATCTGCTCTGCCCTATTCGCCGCTCCGCTTATCCCCGAAGGCTACAAAGCCCCTGCAAACGAAACCAAAACCATCTTCTTCGACGATTTCTCCAAGGGCTTTACGGGGTGGTCC
>JAGCTA010000029.1 GCA_017963875.1 Victivallales bacterium
GAAAGTTTCCGTTGCCGTGTCCATGAACCGAAAACATCTGTTGCAGCCGTCATCTGCCTTGTAGAACGGATAGGGGTCAACCATGATGACATCGCCGTAGCCGAGGGAACGCCCCATACTCTCAACGTTGCATTGGACCTGAAACGTCGGATGGAACGGATCAAGCGTCGAAACACGGTAGCGGAAGTCCCTGTAGAACACATTGTCCTGGATTTCATCGTCAAGATACCAACCAAGAACCGTTGGATGGTGCTTGACGGATTTCACCAGAAAATCGGCGACTTCGACATGCCCCTTGAGGGTCCCAAAGGTGTTCCACGCCTTCGGTCGGATGTCCTTGAGCGAGAAGAGGATTTTGATTCCAAACGCATCCAAATCGTCCAAAGCCTTGAGCACCTGCGCCACGCGTTCCTTTGGATCGTCAGGAGCCTTTTCGCAGCGTTTCCAATGGATGGTGTTGTACGGCATCATGCAGTTGAAGCCCGCTTCTTTCCATGCCTTGAAGTCCTCGATCTTGTCTGTCAGGTTCACATACATTCCCACAGGCATGAACGGCTTGCCATTGAAAATGAGACGCCCCGCCTCATCAACGGTGACGTGATTGCCCGCCTCGGGCTTCGCGCCCGCAGGCAGCACGCGAAAGAGATTCGACTCTTCCGCCAAATCATCATTACTGCATTTCAGCGTATAGGAATAGTCTCCTGGAATCAAATCAACGTCTTTGAATGACAGCCTGAGGCCTTTGGCCTGCGCTGTGAGGGTTGCAAATGGCTGGTTGTTTCTGGATACATTGAGTATAAACTCCCTGCCATCCATCGCGATTCCGCCTGTATAAAGCCCGAACACCAAATCCGTCTTGCCTGGTGCGATGGCGAATTTTAACCTTGGAGAAATGATGTCCGCATTGAAGATAGGCTTTGCCTCATAGATGTACGGTCTTGAGAAATACGCCTTACCCGTCGCACCTTTGCGCATGTACAGAAGCATCGTCGGGTTCTTTGCGTCATCTTTCACCGTCACATAGTCCTCGACCTTTGTCCAGTCCTTCGCGTCCGTTAGTCCTTCGGGCCAGACACCGCCTGCGTATTTTCCCTTGGAATCACCGTATTCGATGGCGAAAGTCGCGCCGCCCTTTGTCTTCGGCATTCCAACAGTCTTGACATAGACGCCGACAAGATAGCGCTTACCAGGCTTCAGGCCAGGCACGCTCACATGGGAGAATTTGTATTCCTCCTTGTCGTAGCGTTCATAGACGAATGCGGGTTCTCCATCAATGCCCGCGCCCTGCTCGACATGCTGTCGTCCAGGCACCGTAGTCCATTTCGTGATATCAGGTGCGAGATTCGTCTGGGCGAAAGATATCGTGCCTAAGACGCACAGAAAAATGCCCCACAATTGCTTATTCATGGTATTTCCCTTTATTGGTTATGTTTTGGACACCGTCGCAACTACCGCCACTTGCGACGGCGGCAGTTAAGCAAGATCAGGTTACACGGCGACGGCGAGACGCCGTCGCTACTTCCCCCACTAGCGACGGCGGCAGTTGCGCAAGATCAGGTTGCACGGCGACGGCGAACGCCGTCGCTACTACCGCTTCACTCAAGGATATCGCCGTCGCAGCCAGCGGCTTCATAGAGATAGCGACCTTCACCGAGGTTCTTCGTCAAGCCATAGCGCGATTTCAGGTTCGGCTGGCCAGGAATCCTGACCTCCGCCGATGTCTTACCCTCAATGCTTGAGATGACAACCGCGACTTTGCCGTTGGCGGCGAACGACTTCGCAATCACTTCGCCCTCTTTTGCGGTGACGGCGGCAGTCGGAGCAGTTTCCAGCGACATAATAAATGGTTCGAGGCTGTGGAGCATCTTTGTCAAATCAAGGATATCAGGCCAGCGGTCGATACCCGTCCTGTCCTTATGGCGCTTGCAACTGAAATACGTATAGAAGAAGAATCCCTTGGCACCCATTGCCGCCTCAAGCAGCGTGTGGCCGCGCATCTGTTGCATCGTCGGGAAATAGGTGTCCTTCGCATCCTTGCGGTATTGATACCAGCCGAATGTCTGCGGCACGCCGATGATCGCATTGCCGAAAACATCGTTCGCCACTTCCATGAACCGACGGCATAAATCACAGCCGTCCTCTGGCTTGTTCTGGAACGGATAGGGGTCCACCATGAAGACGTCGCTGTAGCCGATGGTGCTGCCCATTGTATGAACGCGGCACTGTACCTGGAACGTCGGATGGTATGGGTCGATTGTGGACACGCGATAGCGGAAGTCCCTGTAGAACGGATTGTCCTCGATTTCGTCGTTCATGTACCAGCCAAGAACCACGGGATGATATTTGACGGCATTCACGAGCAAATCGACAATAGCGACATCTCCCTGAAGGGTGCCGTAGGTATCCCAGACGCCAGGATGGATGTCCTTGACGGAGAAGAGGATTTTGATTCCCTGCGCATTGAGGTCGTCCAACGCCTTAATCATCTCGGTGACGCGCGCCTTCGGGTCGGATGGTGCCTTTTCGCAGCGCTTCCAATAAATAGTATTGTATGGCATCATGCAATTGAAGCCTGACTCCTTCCAGATTTTAAAGTCTTCAACTTTATCCGTCTGGTTCGCATACATTCCTATTGGCATGAACGGCTTGCCGTTGAGAATGACTCGTCCAGCCTCGTCAACGGTGACATGGTTGCCCTTCTCGGGCTTCGCCCCCGCAGGCAGAACGCGGAAACGGTTTGATTCTTCATCCAAATCGATATCATTGCATTTCAACGTGAAGGAATAATCGCCAGGCGTGAAATTCAGGTCCTTGAAGACAAGACGAGTACGCGTTGCCTTGGCATTCTGCGTCGCAAAGAATCGATTTCCCTTATTGATGTTCAGCGTGAAACTCTTTCCGTCAACATTAAGACCTTCCGTGAATATGCCGAACACCAAATCGGTCTTGCCAGGTGCCATCGAGTATTTCTGCCGTGGAGAAATGATGTCCGAATAGAAGGCGGGCTTCGCCTCATAGACGTATGGCCTGGAGAAATAGGCTTTGCCCGTCGCCCCCCTGCGCATATATAGGAGCATGGTTGGAACCTTGGCATCTTCCTTCAGACTCACGTATGCCTCGACCTTCGTCCAATCCTTTGCTTGGGTCAGTCCTTCGGGCCAGACACCACCTGCGTACTTCCTCTTGGAGTCACCATATTCAATCGCGACAGTCGCGCCACCATGCGTCTTCGGCATTCCGACGGTCTTGACATAGACACCGACAAGGTAGCGCTTTCCAGGCATCATTTTCGGCACGGGCACGGAAGTGAACTTGTACTCCTCTTTGTTGGAGCGTTCATAGACGAGCGCTGGTTCGCCGTCGATGCCCGCGCCCTGCTCAATATGCTGCATGCCTGGCACATTCGTCCATTTCGTAATATCAGGTGCCAAATTAACCTGAGCGAAGGTTGTTACGCCGATAATGCACAATAGCATGGTCCATAGTTTCTTCATCTTTCTTTTCCTTCTTGGGTTGAATTTGAAACATATTTGCAAAAAAGACTTGTTTTAATCAAACGACTTCATTCAAGAACATCACCATCGCACCCAGCCGCACCGAAATGGTATCCGTCTGGATGACATACATTCCGATAGGCATGAACGGCTTGCCGTTGAGTATGATACGCCCTGCGTCATCCACACTAACGTAGTTGCCCTTCTCTGGCTTTGCATCCTTTGGCAGCACATCATATGAATACTTTACATCTTGTCCAGAAAAAAATCCAGTACCAATACGACTAGATATTAAACATCTATTGCTTTCTCGCCAGCCATTCACGGAAGAAAGGATTTGAAAATTGATATACATCCTTCTTCTTGAAAATCACGCGATCCGCCATCAGCCTTTCAAGGGCGCGGTGGATGGAACTGGCAGGTTTTCCGACCTTGGAAATGAAATCGACAGAAAACGGCTCGAAAGTATGCTATAATTTCGCACTTTTGCCAATCGCATTTTTGCGAAATTTCTTTTTAGTTTAATCCACCACAACATATCGAATGTCAAGTGCCATTCGTCTGTTGTTTTTCTTATTGCCCCCTTGAAAAGCCATCGTTGGGTTTTATATTAAACATGACAAGGAGTTTTCAATGCCATTTCTTTTTCGATACAGAGAGTTCATCATACGGTTTTGGTACAGTTTTAAGGAAAGGCGATGACATGTTCACACCATCAGTTCTGATGCGAACATCAAGATCTGGCTGGAACCTGTAATTGAAGTCGCCAACATAAAAGGAAGTGTAAATCCATCATTCATCAATGAGATTCTGAAGGAGGTTAAAAGGGATGAACAACTTTGCAAAGATGCTTGGGATGCCCATCTCGGCTGATACGACATGCTTTATCGGTTCATTTCCTAATGGTATAGCAGTGGTAGTCAATGGAAAGGAGTATTTTCTGCGTTTTTCGGATTTTCCATGGTTCGAGTACTGCAGCACAGTTGAATTGCGGGATGTCACATCCGATCGTTGGGGAGTCTACTGGAATTCTGTAGACATTGATTTGTCAATAGAATCAATAGAGAATCCAGAACGCTTTCCCGAAAAGATATCCGTTGCGGCCTGGCTCAAGGCGCGCCAGCGCAATGCGGCGAAGATGCTTGGAAGCATCAAATCTGCCAAAAAGGCTGCGGCCAGTCGTGAAAACGGCAGTAAAGGCGGACGTCCCAGAAAAAGCATCACACCAGCGATGGCGTGACATTCTAAGTTGCAATTGAGCATTCTCCATCTTGTAATCACTATTATAAACTATGCGAAAACTCAAAACAGACATCTGCGTTGCGGGCGGAGGGGCGGGCGGTTTCAGCGCGGGCAAACGGCAGAACGGCTCATGGACGCCATCAACAAGGCTGTGATTCTCGCCACGACGCAGGAACAATTTTCAACCGCAGAGCCTAGCGAAGAACAGAAGGAGACATAAGATGAAGAGTGACAAGGGGAAACGAGAATTGGAGCCACAGAAATCGTCTGCGGCGCAGTTCCTGACGTACATCGCATCAACAGGCGAGGGCAATGAGAAGTTTGAAATCCGCTATGAAGACGAGAACATCTGGATGAGCCAGAAAATGCTCGCGGCGGTGTATAGCGTAGAAGTGCCGAACATCACCTACCACCTCCGCAAACTCTTCGAGGATGCAGAACTGGAGAAGAGTTCAGTTGTTAAAGAAATTTTAATAACTGCCAACGACGGTAAGAATTACCGTGTCAATCACTACAATCTTCAGGTCATCATCGCCCTTGGATTCAAAATCGACAACGAACGGGCTGTGCAGTTCAGGAAGTGGGCGAACCGAATCGTCGGAGACTACACCATCCGTGGCTATGTGTTAGATAAGGAGCGCTTCAAGAAAGGCTCTCCTCTTTCAAGCGAGTACTTTGAGCATTTGCTTGAAGATATTCGTGAAATTCGCCTCAGCGAACGCAAGTTCTATCAGAAAGTCACGGACCTTTATGCCACGGCAGTTGACTATGATGGGACTTCTCTCCGAACACGCCGCTTCTTTGCCACTGTCCAGAACAAAATGCATCGGGCTGTAAACGGTCTATCTGCCGCACAGATTATCTACTCTCGTGCCAATGCCGAAAAGGAACACATGGGACTGACCTCCTGGGAGCAGGCACCGCTCGGCAAGATTCGGAAGAGCGATGTCGTGGTAGCGAAGAACTACCTCACGGAGGACGAACTGGAGATGCTCGAACGGATGGTCAACGCCTATCTTGAATTTGCCGAAAACCGCGCAAAATTCCACATTCCAATGACCATGGAGGATTGGGAAAAGCGTCTCGACAAGTTCATTTCAATTTGGGATGGCCCTATTACACAGGAACAGGTGGAGAATGTCACTGCAGAAATTGCGCAAAGCCATGCGGAATCCGAATTCGAGAAGTACCGTGTCGTCCAAGACAGGCTCTTCATGAGCGACTACGACCGCTATCTCCTTGCTCTTGAACAAGAAATCAACAAGCAAAAGTGAAGATGCATGACTAGACGAGCCTCGATATCTTCTGGATCAAGGACAAGTCACTAGAAGACTTCGACATCCTCTCCAAGCCCGAAACGCACGCCGATAACATCATCGAGAACCTTATCAAAGCGCTTTGGGGAACTTTCAAGAATTGAAACAGCAGTTATATTAGTGGAATTTTCACATTTTCATTCGAGATAAACCATGCGAAAACTCAAAACTGACATC